>JBARQW010000118.1:0-8329 GCA_049643905.1 Bipolaricaulia bacterium | reverse complement strand
AGCGCGGACGGATCCTCGGGATGGACACCAAAGGTGGGGCGACCGTGCTGCGCGGGCGAGTCCCCCTCGCCGAGATGTTCGGGTACGCGTCCGAGCTGCGAAATCTGACGAGCGGCCGGGGAACCTTTACGATGCACTTCGAGCACTACGAGGCCGTCCCGTACGTGATCGCGGAAGAAGTCATCGCGGAACGAAAGGACAAGAAGTCCTGACCGACCTGCGGCGGCCTGGGGACGCCGCGTAATCTGTCGAGCTGGAAGCTCGACGGACAAGGCCAAAACGAAATCTGTCCGGCCGAAGGCACGACAGACGAAGTCATCTCGGAACGAAAGGCTCGTGAGTCCTGATCAACCGTCTCCGGCCGAAGGCTCCACAGACCCGGACCCTCCGAACCGGCTCCGAGCGAAGTTCGGAACGTAATCTGTCAGGCAACGAGGACGGCGGACCGGCTCCGGCCGAAGGCCGGAACGTAATCTCTCGGGCCGAAGGCTCGAGAGACCTTGACACTCCCCGCGCGAATAACGTATGTTGGAGTTAGCGCCGTCTGCTGACGGCGCTTCTTCCGTTCTAGGCTCTGGTCATCTGCATCAACTCGTCTCGAATCGCCGCAAATCGCATTCACATCTCTGACACATCCCTGGCCACGCCGGTTCATTCCCTCCTGCAGAATGGGTACCGTAGAGAGGGGAGGGGAGGGGTGTTCGAAGTCCTCATGGTCTATTCCTGAAGGAATGACTGCACCCGATCGGAAACTGAGGAGGAACGATATGAGGCGATGGGATTTGCGGCGGGCGACGGTCGTCACGCTATTGACTGCCGGGTTGGTCGCTGCCGTCGGGATCTACGGAGTGGCTCAGTTCGGCGGGATGATGTTCGGGTTTGGCAGCTACGCGGGCGGAACGCTCCACACGGTCTTCGAGATGCAGCGCGGAGGCGAAGACGCCCCGCTCCGGACGTACACGATCGACATCGTCCCTGATGGCGACGGCTATCACATGACCGAGACAATCGATGCCCCATTGCTCATGCGGGATGACATCGGCTCCGGACTCGGACGAAGCGGCGCCGCCGGTACGGCAGGTGCGAGGTACGACGAAGAGGGACAACGGCGGGACATCGATCTCACCCCTCTCTCCGCCCTTGAGGAACGAAACGTCACCATCGAGGCGAATCAGAACTACTACTTGCCCGATGGGGCTCGACTGGTGACCGAAGACGTGACGGAAATCGCCGGGATCGAAGTCGTCATGGGAACATTCGTCCATCCGAGCTATCCCGGACAGCGGGTGATCATGTCGTTCGCTGCGCCTGAGGTCGAAGCGCTGTTGTTGTTCCCCGTCTACATGCTGCGCGAAGTCGATGGCGAGCAGGACTACCTTGTCCAACTGATTGAGTTCACGCATGAGCTCTAGGAGGCGCGATGATTGAAGTGAAGAGCGCGTCGCGAACGTTCGCGATGGGCACCACACAAGTTCACGCCTTGCGCGGTGTGGATCTCAAGATTGAGGACGGTGAGTTCGTCGCGATCATGGGGCCGTCCGGCTCAGGGAAGAGCACGTTGATGTACTTGCTCGGTGCACTCGATCGTCCGAGCGCGGGGAGCATCCTGCACAGAGACCAGGACGTGGCGTCTTGCGATTCGAACGGCCTGGCCGAGCTGCGCGGCAAACGCGTCGGTTTCGTCTTCCAGATGTTCAGCCTGATGCCGACGCTCTCGGCGTTCGACAACGTGGAACTGCCGATGATCTTCCAGAAGGTCCCGCGAGCCGAGCGAAAGAAGCGCGCGGAAGAGCTCCTCGGCCTCGTCGACATGGCAGATCGAGCGCATCACCGTCCGAGCGAGCTCTCCGGCGGCGAACAGCAACGGGTGGCGGTCGCGCGGGCGCTCGCCAACGAACCGGACCTGCTACTGGCAGACGAGCCGACGGGGAACCTCGATTCGGGGACAGGAACTCAGATTCTCGAACTTCTCAAGCGACTCAATCAGGAGCGGAAGATGACCGTGATTCTGGTGACCCACGACGCGGCCCTGGCCGGTCACGCCGATCGGATCGTTGAGCTGTTTGATGGAAGCGTGCTCACCGCTGGTGAGCACGGAGCCGAAGCGTTTCCCAACGCTTCGGCGGTCGGTGAGCAGATCCATCCTGGCGAGGGAGGCGGCAGCCATGCTTCGTGACTACTTGCGGCTCTCGATGAAGAGCCTGACGCATCGGCCGCTCCGGTCGTGGCTGACCGTGCTCGGCATCGTCGTCGGCGTTGCGGCCGTCGTCGCCCTGATCGCGATCGGCGAGGGGATGCAGCGCTCGGTGGAGAAGCAGTTCGAGACGATTGGCTACAACACGGTCATCGTCTTTCCTGCTCCCGAGGGCACAGGCGATCGACTCGAAGAGGGCGCGGGGACCGAAGGCGGATTCCCAGGCCAGTCAGGCGGCCGTCCCGGCGGAGTGATGGGACTCATGGGGATGCGCGGCGGCATGGGCGAAGCATCGCCGGTCGACATGACGGCGCTCGAGGCACTCCCGATGGTCGTCGCTGCCGGCGCTCAGCGAACGGAGACCGCGATGGTGACGTCCGAGGGGATGGACGGCCAAGGCTTCCTCCGTCTCACCGGAATGACGCCGACGATGCCTGAGAGTTTTCCCGGCTACTTCGGCGGCTATGTCATCGCCGAGGGACGTACGTTCACCGACCAGGATCTACATGTCGTCGTCCTCGGGGCGAACGTGGCTGCGGATTTGGCTGTGGGCGTTGGGGACGAGATTGTCGTTGAGACAACCGGGTTCGAGGTGATCGGCATCCTCGGCCAGCCGGAAGAAGAGAGCCGAGGCGGCTTCACGATCGGCAACATGCGAAACTCGCTCTACGTACCGATTTCCGCGTTGGAGGACCTCTACGAAGGGGTCGGAACGATCACCCAGGCACTCGTCGAAGTGACCGACGGGACCGACACCGAGCAGGCGACGCAGTTGATCCGGGTCGCCTTCACCCAAGCAGGCACGCCGGTGATGACGACGACCGCTTCGGAGATGAGCGCTCAGATCAAGGGTGTGCTGTCGAGCCTCAATCTGACCTTGTCGGCGATCGCGGCCATCTCGCTCCTCGTCGGCGCGATCGGTGTGATGAACACGATGTACATGTCGGTCATCGAGCGAACGCGTGAGATCGGCATCATGAAAGCGATCGGCGCTAAGGACAAGGACGTGCTCGGCCTCTTCTTGATCGAGTCGAGTGTGTTGGGCATCGTCGGCGGTGCACTCGGCATACTCCTCGGCGTTGGAATCAGCGGCCTTGCCGGACGGTTCATCTCCGGCTCGTTGACGCTCGGAGCGGTGAGCCGGATGGCCGGCTCGGCCGGATTGCAGCCTGCCTTCAGCGCCTGGCTCATTTGTTCGGCGCTTGGGCTCTCCCTGGTTCTGGGGGCTCTTGCCGGAGTTCTTCCGGCTAGGCGAGGTGCGAAGCTTCCGCCGGTGCGCGCATTGCGTTACGAGTAGGAGGTTGGGTGTGGTGGACGGGAGGCGCGGGCACCTAACGGGTCTTGCTGTACTGATCCTCGGAGTCGCCTTCGCCATCGGTGGCTCCGCAGGCGGATCACTGACGTGGGAGACGGAGCTGGCGATTCAGACGATCGATCCCATCGTCAATCTGGATGAGAGCTTCTCAAGGCTCCAGGCGGATTACGCGTGGGGAGACGTGGCGTTGGGATCGAGCGGCGCTTTCGGTGGGTCCATCCCGAGCTTGGGGACCGGAGAAAATGGAGCCGCAGTGGCGGGAGCGATCGTCTTCCCGCTTGTCCAGGGAGATCGAGGCGCCGCAATGAGGTTCTCGGGATACGCGAAAGACGACCTTGTGATCGATTGGCCGGTCGGTACCTACGGATTCACCGCCGACGTCTCCTTCGGGATCACCCCGGCAGCGTTCAAGGGGTTGTCGGCGACGGGGAACGTCACCGCGTATGGGACATCGACGACCATTGACTTCTCCCTTGTGCCGGTCGCAGCGGCGTTTGCGACCGGTCTGACTCTCGAAGTGTCGGGAACGCTTCTCTCGGGAATGGGTGTCACCACGACGGTGCATTTCGGTGCACCGATGGGGCCAGGAGCACCGCCTGCCAATCCGTGTGCCCTCGATTTCTCGAGCGCCGAGCTCTTCCTCGACGGGTTTCCGTGGTGCTGCGTCTACGTCGGACTCAGGACGGTCTTCGACTGCGAGGGGTTCGACCGGGCGGAGATCGACTTCGATCTGTCGGCTCTAGACGGAGTCCTCAGTCTTGATGGAGACCTCGTGTTCCAGCTCCAGACGAAGACCCTAACGCTGACCCCGCAGTTCCAATTCGGAGCCGACGCGTGCGTTTGGGTGAACGTCGGCGTCGACCCGGAGGTCGTGTGGGGCTCGTCTGGCCGTGGGCCGATCGAGGCGATCGTCGTCCGCGGATTCGGAGTCACGGGCTGTGACGTCGGCGCGGCCGAGTTCGGCATGATCGCGTCGATCGCTGGGGGTCTGTACAAGTCGAAGGGAGCCAACGACATCGGAATTCGCGCGAACGGCTACTACATTGCACTCGATCCATCGGTCGCACCGAACCGCTACGAGGAGACCGACTACGACATGGTTCTGACCCTCGAGCATGGCTTCAACAACGCGGAGCTGGCGGTTGACGTGTACTTCGATCCGGACGCCTCGCGGCTGTTCGACCTCGCTCTGATCACGGCCGAGTACGTTTATCGACTCTCGTCGAGCTTCGAATTCTCGTTGGGATTCGGCCTCGATCCGGTCGGAGGTCTCCACCGGTTCGTCGTCGGACTCGGCACGTCGACCACGCTCCCCTAGAGATCGCCGATCTCTATCTGCTTGGCAGCGATCTCTCCGCTGGTAGGTTCCGGCTTGACCCCAGTTCGAAGACCGTCTAGCCTCTGCTGGAGGTCTTCTCGACGACCAAGGGGGGCGCATGTCTGTTCGCAGAGCCGAGCCTTACATCTGGGTGACCTGGTTGACGAAGCTTCTGGCAGGGGAGAGCACGTGTGAGTGGTCGGCCTGGTATCGCGCGCACCACAGGGAGTACGACAAGCTGCCGATCGACTTCGACCTGGCCCGGTGGACGGTCGATCACAACGAACTCGTCAACGCGAGGCGAGAACAACTCCTTGATGAGGGCCACTCGGTCTGCGTCGAAGACGAGAACGCGTTCAAGCGGAAGGGGAGGACGGGGATCACCGTCTCAGGGAAGCCCGACATTCTGGCGATCCGCGACGGAAAAGGCGTGATCGAGGACTGCAAGACCGGGCGGCCGAGAACCTCGGATCAACTCCAGGTTCTCGTCTACATGCTCCTTCTTCCGATCAAGAACCCGCGGACCGAAGATGTCGCGTTGAGTGGCCGCGTCGTCTACAAGACCGGATCGATTGACGTGCCGGCAGAACGTCTCGACGACGCTTTTCGGGAACGGTTCGTCGCGCTCGTCCAGCGGGTTGGCGGCGAGAAACCGTTGGCGAAGACCCCGGCGTGGTCCGAGTGCCGCTGGTGTGACATTGGGCCGGCCGACTGCCTTTACCGTGTGAGCGAGCCGCCGGACTCGATCGAAGCCGAGACGGATCTCTTCTAGCAAAGTCCGAGCGATCGAGCACGAAACGGAGTATCCTTACGGCTCGAATCCGCGCCGCCGAAAACGGCGCCACTTCAGCTGGAGGAAAGCAGAATGGAGACCGAAGTTCGCCAAGCACTAGAGATCATCCGACCGACCCTGCAGGCCGATGGGGGAGACGTCGAACTGGTCGAGGTGACCGAGACGGGCGTCGTCCGAGTACGCCTTCAGGGAGCCTGTCACGGATGTCCGATGGCTCAGATGACCATCAAGGATGGGATCGAGCGCACCCTCAAGGAGCAGGTTCCCGGCGTGACGGAGGTCGTCGCCGTCTAGCTCGTTCCTGCCGGTTCCAACTCTCTTGGTAGATTGGTAACCGGATCCCGTCCGTTTCGCGTTTCTTGAGGTAGGTCGATCGGCCTCGGGACCGTAAGCACGATCAAGAGCGCGATCAACAGCAGGCCGGCCGATGCGCCGAATGCGCTCTGGTATCCGCCCCAGCCCGCAAGAAGTCCGCTCGTGAACCCCGCGATCACGAACCCAATCCCGGCGAGTCCGTTGTACAGGCCGAGCGCGAGTCCGCGATTCTCCGCGCGCGCCAGGCGCGAGACGAGGGCGATCCCCGACAGCTGCAGGTACGACCACGTAAGGCCATAAATCGCGAACCCGATCACCAAGGCGACCGTCGGAGGCGACCCCTTGAAGAACGCGAGGAAGAGAGCGGTTGTCGAGAAGAGGACGAGCCGAACGAGAATCGTCCCGATCTGGACTCTTCGGTTTCCGCGACGCCGGATGCGTCGTGCGGCCAGAGGATAGGCCGCGACGACTCCGAGGTGCTGCAAAGCGAAGAACGCGAAGACAAGATACGATGGGAGACCGAATCGCTCGGAGAGCAAGAGTGGAAGCGGAATTCCAAATAGACCTACCCCGACGAACGTGACGAAGGTCGCGGAGAGGAATCGCTTCGTCCCTGGCCGGAACCCTTGAGGGTCACGGAGGGTGGCGAGGATCCTGCGTGGCTGCAAGCGATGGTACAAGTGGAACGGGGCGAATCGCATCCGCTCGATGAGGTGGTTTCCGAGGGCCAGGATCGCACCGCGGAACTGCCGGCGCGTGAACTTCGGCGCCGTCCGCGGGATTCGTCGGAACGCCATCGTGCTTGCCATCAGGCCTCCCATTGCGATAATGATGAAGAGCGACCGGATGGCGACTTCCTCCGAGGCGAGAAACGTTCCGGCGGCCAGCGCGGCGCTTCCCAGCGCCAGACCGAGCACCCACCCGATCGCTCCGACTTGGTTCAGTTGCCCGATTTTGGCTTCCCAAGCCGCCTCGTCCCGGTTCTCGATGACGATCAGAACGGTGACCGACGCGTTGGCGACCCAGAAGAAGTTGAGGAGCATGTTGATCCACAGGAAGTGCTCGAATGATGGGACGAACGCCACGGCAAGGAAGCAGAGGCCGACGACCCCGTAGCTGACGACGACGAACGGCTTTCTCCTGGCGGCGGCGTCGGAGAGCCTCCCCCAGAGCAGGCTCCCGATGACGCCGACGAGGCTGACGAGGCTGACGAAGAGCCCAAGTTTCCCAACCGAGTGCCCGAGGACGCGCGACAGCATAAGGGGCGTGAGGACGGAGGATGTCCCCAACACCAGGTTGGCGAGCGCGACGGCGCCGTACCACGCTTCTCCCTCTCTCCACCACCCGCGCAACGACCGCCGCATAGGGTCTCCCGTTGTCCAGTATTTCGTGCACCTTCTCCGGTGCGACGTGACAAACCCGCGAAGTATAGCGATTGTCCGTCGGGCTTCAAGCCCGACGGATTACGTTCCGGCCATACGGCCGGAGCCGTGTCCTTGTGATCGCATGTTGAGGCGACATCATTCGGCTCAGGCCGAAGGCCTGAACGTTATCTGTCGGACCTGTGGTCCGACAGACAGGCTACGGCGTGAGGTAGAAGAGGATTCCGAGATAGTGGGCGACGCTTCCGCCCAGGACGAACAGGTGCCAGATGGCGTGGTTGAAGGGCAGACGCTTCCACGCGAAGAAGATCGTGCCGAGGGTGTAGAAGCCGCCTCCTACCGCGATGTAGACGAGGGCCCTGTGCGGGACTCGGAGCCAGACTTCGCGAGCGGCGAGAACGATCATCCACCCCATCAGAAGATAGACAGCAAAGGAGATCCCGCGAAACCGTCCGATGAAGACCGACTTCATGACGATGCCGACGATCGCCAGCGTCCAGATCACGACCAACAGCGTGAGCCCCCAACGCCCCCACAGGGAGAGGAGAAGAAACGGTGTGTACGTTCCGGCGATCAGGAGGTAGATCGAGCAGTGATCGAAGACCCAGAAGACGCGGCGCGCTCCGGGATGGCGAAGAGAATGGTAGAGCGTCGACGAGAGATGGAGGAGGACGAGCGTCATCCCGTAGACTGCAAAGCTGGCTAGATGAAGCGGTGTGCCGTTTCCCGACGCTCGGTAGAGGAGGAGGGCGGTGCCGACCAGACTGAGCACCGCGCCGATCCCGTGCGTGATGCTGTTGGCTATGTCTTCGCCGAGCGGGTAGCGCGGCGGGTGTCTGTCTACCGCTCTCTTCTCCTTCATCGACCGAATGGTACACGGGCAAAGCCCCCACCTCCGGTCGTCGCAGCCCGGGGTTTGCTCCTGCCCGGATAGCATGCTCATCCGAGGAGCGCTGGGGCTATGACTCGTCGGCGGTGGCGTATTCCCGTTCGTAGAGGATGGCGTTTCCCC
>JBARQW010000117.1:0-2528 GCA_049643905.1 Bipolaricaulia bacterium | reverse complement strand
ACGGAACGTGACCTCGGACGGCCCGGTCACGTCAATCCTGTCGATGTTCGCGTAGAGGGACGTCGTGTCGAATCCGAGCGCGGGATCGCGTAGCCGATCGAACGTCCAGACGACATCGCCCGGGACCAGGGGACTTCCGTCGTGGAAGTGAACGCCCTCCGCCAACGTAAACGCGTAGCTCAGGCCGTCTTCGCTGATGGATCTCAGGGTCGCGAGACGCGGACGCGTCTGATTGTCGGGGCCGATATCCACCAAGTAGTCGTAGACCGCGTTCGCAATCGCGATCTCAGCGTCCCCACTGATCGTCGCGGGATCTAGCGCAATCGGCTCCAGCATCCCGACGCGGAATGTGCCCTGTGCGGACCCGACGAACCCGAGGCCAAGAACGATCATCACCACGCCAAGAGCGGTGAAACAGCTCAGCCAGTACCTTTGCCCAGTCAGCTTCCTCCCCATCGTTCTCATGAATCTTCCCTCCCTGTCGCAGTTCCTTCGACCGGCTCCGGCCTGCACCCTCCTCGAAGACCCAAAGGGCGGTCTGCAATGTGAAATACCCAGCCTAGCGGGTCGTGCCTTCCATCGTCAAGCAAGAACGGCCCTTGTGCGGCCGATGAGACGCCCGAATCGCGGCGCTCCTTGCTTCGTGGGGCGCGGTCGATTGAATCCAAGGTCGTGGCGGAACTGCAGCGAAACCGTGGTCGTTTCTACACGCGGTGAACCTTGATGAAGTTGGTCTTCCCGCCGCCGCCTGCTGGAATCCCACCGGTGATGACGATCAGGTCGCCCTCGCGGGCCTCCTCCCGCGCTACCAGCGCCTTCGACACGGTGTCGATCAACTCGTCCGTCGAACGGTAGTCCGATACCACGAGCGGCGTCACACCCCACACAAGCGACAACTGCCGTGCGACGCGTTCCCGCGGAGTGAACGCCACAATCGCCCTACGCGGACGCTTTCGCGCAATCTGGCGCGCCGTGTAGCCAGTTCGCGTCGTCGTCGCGATCAGCCGCGCGTTCAGCGCGTCGGCAATCCTCGCCGTCGCGTCGCCGATGGCATCCGTGATCGGATGGATGAGCTGCTTGTCGGACACCGGAGAGGGAGTCCTGATTGTCATCCCGTCTTCCACGACGCCTGAGATCTGTCGGATGGTCGTCACTGCCTCAACTGGATACCGGCCAACGGCCGTCTCGGCCGAGAGCATGACCGCATCAGTTCCGTCGAGGATTGCGTTCGCTACGTCGCTCGACTCGGCGCGCGTCGGCCGAGGCTTTCCGACCATCGACTGAAGCATCTGCGTCGCCGTGATCACAGGAAGACCACGCCGGTTGCACTGACGAATGATCTCCTTCTGACGGAGGGGCACTTCCTGTGGCGGGATCTCGAGGCCGAGGTCTCCTCGCGCAATCATGACGGCGTCGGCGACCTCCAGGATCCCGTTGAGATCGTCGATCGCTTCGCGCTTCTCGATCTTGGCGACAATCGCCGTCTCCCCTCCATTCGGTTGCTCGTCGAGAAACTGGCGAAGCACACGCACGTCGTCCGCAGATTGAACGAACGACTGTGCAACGAAGTCGACTCCGCAGGAGACAGAGAACGTAGCGTCCTCCCGATCCTTCTCGGTTAACGCGGACAGACGACCCGTCCCGCCGGGCACGTGGACTCCCTTGTGCGATGACAACGAGCCTCCGACGACGACCTCGGCGATGACGGTCTCCGGACGGGCTTCACGAACGATCGCCTCGATGGCGCCATCGTCGAACAGCCACCGTCCGCCGGAACGGGCGCCGGCGATGAGCTCAGGATGCGGTACGGGGATCACGTGATGCGACCCGTCGGCCGGTTTCGTCGTCAAGGCGATCCAATCGCCAACCTTGAGATCGATCGGCTCTGTGAGGCCCCCGACGCGGAGCTTCGGCCCCTGTAGATCGGCGAGGACGGCGACGGTCGCAACCTCTTCCTCCGCTACGCAACGAACACGTTTGATCGTCTCGGCGTGCTCGGCGCGAGCGCCGTGGGAGAAGTTCACCCGAACGACGTCCATCCCTTCGCGAATCAGCGCTCGGATCGTCTCAGGGTCTCGCGAGGACGGACCGATGGTGCAGACAATCTTCGTACGCGTTTCGTGCGCGCTCAGAACCATGTTCCGAGTCTAGGGGGACCGCTAGGCGCCATCAAGCTGGACATCCCCATCCCGTCCGTCTTCGAGAAACCGGATCTCGACGAAGTCAGCGAGCGGCCGATATCCAACCCGCTGGTAGAGAGCGTTTGAGCTCGGATTCGCAAGGTCGGTGAAGAGAGTGCAGAACCGCTTTCCGGCGTCAAGTTCGCGTTGACTGATTGCCGCGACGCAGGCCGACGCGTAACCGCGCCGCCTCTTCGCCGGCGGTGTGTAGACAAGGTTGATCGCGATCCCGTTCGGCGTTGGCCGATTCGAGCTGGTCATGGAGACGGCGCCATCGTCGTCCCAGACGGCGAGCGCACCATCCGATGTCAGTCGATCGACCAGCCCGGCCGGATCCGGATGAGGAGC
>JBARQW010000116.1:0-1726 GCA_049643905.1 Bipolaricaulia bacterium | reverse complement strand
TGAATGGGGATCTGCTGCAAGATGTCGAGACAGGCGCGGTAGATTCTCTCGTCGTCGTCCGTCGGCGTGGCGAGGGTCGTCTGCTTGCCGTGATACGGGCCGGTTGGGCCGAGACGAAACCCGCAGTGCACGGTCCGGCCGACGTAGCCGAGCTTCCGCATCCGTCGCCCTACCTTGTCGCAAAGGTCTCGTAGCACGTGGAGGGCGAGGGAGAACGTACGCAGCTGTGGAGGGAGCGAGCGGGAATGTCCGACCGATTTCGGCGCGGGAATGTCGCTGTAGGGAATGACGGGCGACGGATCGATCCCGATGCCGACCCCTTTGAGGAAGATTCCGTAGACGCCGAATTCCCGCCGTAACAGGGAAGTGGGGAGCTCACCGAGGTCGGCGAGGGTTCGAATGCCCATCCTTCCTAGGCGCCGCTCGATTCGCGGGCCGATCCCGCAGATCTTGGCGACCGGCGTGATGTGGAGCAGCTCGGGAAGATCGTCCTCCCGGAGATAGCCGATCCCATCCGGCTTGTGACGCTTGGCGATCAGTTTGGCAAACGTCTTGTTCCCCGCAATGCCGATCGTGGACGTGATGCACGGGCCCAGCTCTTCGCGAAATCGAGCCTTGATCTGTTTTGCCAGCGCCATGGTTCCCCCGTATCGATCGACCTCCCGTGTCATGTCCATGAAGACCTCGTCGGTGCTGAAGACCTCGATCTTCGGCGTGTAGCACTTGAGGATCGCGAGGAAGCGCTTGGTCGTCTCCACGTAGCGTTCGGGACGGCCCGGCACGAAGAGGATGGAGCGGCAGACGCGACGGGCTTCCCAGGCGGGCATGCCCGTCCTCACGTCGAATCGCTTCGCTTCGCGAGAGAAGGCGACGACAATCGAGCGTTCGGTCGGTCGGCCGGTCACCCCGATCGGTCGGCCGCGCAGCTTCGGATCCACCTGCTGCTCGATCGACGCGAAGTACGCGTCCATGTCGAGATGGAAGATGACACGTCCCATCGGCGGCCTCTCATCTCGAAGCGTCGATCGCTTCGAGCATCCATCGACCCAATCCCGTATGGAGCCGGAGTTCGAATCGATCGCGGCCGCTTCCGACGGAGTAGCAGAGGTAGACCGTCTCGCCGTCACGCTCTCGGTGAACGAAGAAAGTCTCGTTGACGTTGTACCGCTGATCCCTCCAGCGAAAGGCACGCAGGAGGGGGTGCGGGGCCCCGCGGCGGTAGATGACAAGAGCGTCGATCGACTCGTTCACTGGTTTAACCATTTGGGATACACCGCGTTCATTGTATCCAGTGAATATGCTTTGTCAACCAACCCTTCTCAAAGAATCGATCGAAAATGGTACTGCGTCTTCGGTGCGTTCACGCCGATTCGCTCTTGCAGCACGAGTCGCAGATCGACGAGGCGACGGAGGCGCTGGTGGCACGCGTTGGGAGGAATTTCGAGGGCCTCGGCAAGTTCCTTCGCGCTCGTCGTCCCTCGCTCGATGACGAGCGCCAGCGTCTCGCGATGAGGCTCGGCCAGCTGCCCGAGGACGGACCACGCACCGTCGCGGATGCAGAGCATCGCCAAGCGTCGCTGCGTTAACTTGTCATCGAGCCCTTCGGTCAGCTCGACCGACGGCGTCGAGACGAGCATCGTCCGATCCTCGTAGAGGCCCGAGACGAGAAGCTGATAGGTTTTGGCAATCAGCTCGTCGGCGAACGAACCGGAGAGGACCTCGACGC
>JBARQW010000115.1:0-14700 GCA_049643905.1 Bipolaricaulia bacterium | reverse complement strand
GCCCTCCGCGACGATGAGTTCGGGCGATTCCTCGATAGGGTCGCTTCCGAACACGTCCTCGTCTTCTTCGACGGCTGCTACTCCGGAGGCCTTGCGAGGAGCCTTCCGAGCGGAGCCCGACCGTCCCACGGAACGCTCGACCTCTTCCGGGACTTCTCGCTCGAAGGACGCCTCGTTCTTTCCGCCACGTCAGAGACGCAGGACGCGTTCGAGTCCCCGACCCTCGGGCACGGGGTCTTCACCCACTTCGTCCTGGAGGGGCTGCGCGGAAGCGCCGATCTGAACGGCGACACGCAAGTAACCGCCTGGGAGATCTACGAGTATGTCCTCGCCGAGGTGCCCCCCTTCGTGCGTGAGGAGCGCGGTGCGGATCAGATTCCCCAGATCGTCGGCGAAGGAGACGTCCGGGTGCTTGTCGCGACCGATCCGCGACCCTTGGTCCCCGACTTCTCCTTCGCTCCGACCGTTCCGTTCGCAGGCGGTCCCGTCGCCTTCCTGGACGAGACGACGGGAGAGACCGCGTCACGCGAGTGGTCGTTCGGCGATGGTTCCACGTCGACGGATTTGAACCCCACCCACGTCTACTCCGAACCGGGTGACTTCCGCGTCTCTCTCGTCGTCACGAGCCCTGCCGGAATCCCCTTCGAGGCATCGATCGAGATCCCCATCGCGCCGGCAGGACGCATCACCGGCGAGGAGGAGGGTGTCTGGATTGTGTCGCTCGGCAGCAGGAATGGGATTCGCGCCGGGCATCGCCTTTCGGTCCTGAAGGCCGACTCGCTCGATCCGGCTGGAACCCTCGAAGTTACTGAGCTCCTCGACGCAGATGCGGCGGCCTGTCGGATCACGGACTCGACCGCGCCCCCGGCTGTGGGCGATCTCGTTCGCCCGACACCGAGCGCACATCTGCCTTAGGGAACCGCTCCGGGACGCCGCCCTAGGAGACCACGTTCGGACAGGTGCAGACCGGCTATTCCTCCAGCTCGAGTGTCAACAGGAATGCGCGGCTCTCTCGATGGACCTTGAGGACCACACGGTCTCCCGGAAGCTTGCTCGCGAGGAACCCCACGAGATCGGAGCACGAGTTGACCGGCACGGCGTTGATGTACGTCACAACGTCGCCTTCCTTCAGCCCTCGCAGCTCCGCAATCGTCCCCGCAACGACATTCGAAATCCGGATCCCAGCGCCCGCGGTCTCCTCGCACAAGAAGCCCAATCCAACCTCTCCCCGAGCGTAGCTGAAGCCGATTGTCTCCACCGGGTGTTCCGTCACGGAGTGGAACGGGATCCGGACGGTCGGCTGGTCGATCACTTCGCCCGCCTCTGTACCTTTCACGAACGCCTCGTCTGTTGGGTCGGCCAGGTACGCATGCACGCGGACCGATCCGCGGAGATCCGAAAGAGACGAATGCGAGTGACTCGGTGTAGCGAATCGGAAGGCCAGGGCCTCTTCCGCCGAGATCTGCCATCCGGAGATCCGGACGGTCTGACCCGGCAGGAGGACCCACTTCTTGTCCTCATCCGTCCCGATCACTTCACCACTCCCGTTCGTGTTGAGTCCGTCGATCTCGAGGACGACACCGAGGAGGTTCTCGGTTCGGTTGGTCAGGACGACGCGATAGGCCTCGTCAAGGTTCGGCGTGACGCCGTAGCTTCTCGACAGACCGTACCCCACGTCCGCCAGCGCGGCGCAAGCGCTCGCATCCCCTTCGCCTCGGCTGCACGCCTGAAGAGCCTCTTCGAGCCGCACTGCATCACCCTGGGGAAGCGGATCGATCCGGACTGCAACGAGATGCGGGTCGAGAGCCGCCCAGCTCCCCAACCTGAGGAATCCCCACGAGCTGAACGCCTCAATCTCCACGTCGACGTATCGGCCCGAGATTGCGTGTCCCGAGAGGCCGCCGCCGATCAGCAACGTCAATGCGAGAACGAACAACAGACAACGCTTGCGTGACATCCCTGCCCCTTTCACTCCCATCACATTTCGCGGCGATCGAATCTTCTACGGTGCACGATCCCTCACCTTGGCCCAAGTATCCCTCAGTGTGACCGTCCGATTGAAGACGAGCCGCCCCACCTCCGAGTCCGGATCGACGCAGAAGTACCCTTTTCGTTCGAATTGAACTCGGTCCCCGGGACTCGCTTCTGCAAGGCTAGGCTCTACTTTGCATGCATCGAGAACAGCGAGCGAGTCCGGGTTCAGGTTGTCGAGCCACGTCTTGCCAGGCTCCACCTCAGAAGGGTCCTCGTTCGAGAAGAGACGGTCGTAGAGCCGAACCTCGGCGTTGACCGCGTGCTCGGCGGAGACCCAGTGGAGCGTCGCCTTGACCTTTCGCCCGTCGGGAGCGTCTCCCCCGCGCGTTGCGGGATCATACGTACAGCGTAGCTCGACGATCTGCCCGTCCGTGTCCTTCACAACGTCCTCGCAGCGGATGAAGTACGCGTAGCGCAGTCGGACCTCGCGACCCGGCGCCAGTCGGTAGAACTTCTTCGGCGGATCGACCATGAAGTCCTCGCGCTCGATAAAGATCTCTCTCGAGAACGGCACCTCTCTAGTCCCTGCGCCAGGGTCTTCGGGGTTGTTGATCGCGTCGAGCGCCTCTTCCTCCCCCTCGGGGTAGTTGGTGATGACGACCTTGAGGGGATCGAGAACGCCCATGACCCTCGAAGTGCGAAGGTTGAGGTCCTGCCGGACGAAGAAATCGAGGAACGACGCGTCGACGAAACCCTCGGACTTGGTAACTCCAAGTTCGGCGATGAACGTCCGAAGCGCCTCCGGCGTGTACCCGCGCCGGCGCATCCCCCGGATCGTCGGCATCCGTGGATCATCCCACCCGGTAACGTAGCCTCCCTCCACGAGCTGCCGGAGCTTGCGCTTGTGCATCACGCAGTGCGCGAGATTCAGACGTCCGTACTCGATCTGACGAGGCCGCGACGGCACGGGCAGGCGATCGAGGAACCAGTCATAGAGCGGCCGGTGATTCTCGAATTCGAGGCTGCACGTCGAGTGCGTGATCCCCTCGATCGCATCGGACTGCCCGTGTGTCCAGTCGTACGTCGGGTAGATGCACCACGCATCACCTTGTCGATGATGCGTCGCGCGCAGGATCCTGTACAGGACAGGGTCGCGCATGTTCAGGTTCGGGTGCGCCATGTCGATCTTCGCACGCAAGGTTCGGGCACCGTCAGGAAACTCCCCGGCGCGCATCCTGCGGAAGAGGTCGAGGTTCTCTTCGACGGATCGATCGCGGAACGGGCTCTCCCTCCCGGAAGGCGTAACAACGCCGTCGCCATCTCGGATCGCCTTTCCGCGGTACTCGCTGACCTCCTCCGCGGACAGGTCGCAGACGAAGGCATCGCCCTGTTGGATCAGGTGCTCGGACCATTCGTACAACTGCTCGAAGTAATCGGATGCGAAGAAGACGCGATCCTCCCAATCGACGCCGAGCCACCGCATGTCCTCGATGATCCCGTCGACGAACTCCTGCTCCTCGGCGGCCGGGTTGGTGTCGTCGAAGCGAAGGTTGAAACTCCCGCCAAACTGCTGCGCGATTCCGAAGGCCAGCAGAAACCCCTTCGCGTGCCCGATGTGAATGTAGCCATTCGGCTCGGGAGGCCATCGCGTGTGGACTCTGCCTTCATTCTTCCCTGCTCGCACGTCCTCCGCGACGATCTCGCGGATGAAGTCGCTTCGTGCCGAACTCTCTTCTCGACTCACGCGCTCTGCCCCATTCCCATCGCCCTCCTGTATCGTCGCTGCACGAGGAGAACAGTCTACATTGGGCTTCCTCGATCAGCCAGCTGCTGTGCCCGCATGAGGGGATGTTCGTGAGACGGCTGAGGAGGAGACTTCGAGTCAGCGCGTCTCAAGGAAGGGAGTACGAGCATGCCAAGACGAAGGATCGGTCCTGTTCCGTACGTCTACCCTGTCCCCATCGTCCTCGTCGGAGCCCTCGTCGACGGCCGACCGAACTACGCAACGGTCGGCGACTGCGCAATCATGGGGATCAAGCCCGCTCTCATCGCTGTCTCTCTCAGCAAAGCGCACCACACGACACGCGGCGTTCTGTCACAACGCGCGTTCAGCGTCAATGTCCCGAACACGAGCGACCTCTCCCTCGTCGACTACTTCGGTCAGGTCTCCGGCCGCGACGTCGACAAGTCGAGGCACGTTCGCTCGTTCTTCGGCGACCTCGAGTCGACGCCGATGATCGAATCCTGTCCCGTCACGCTCGAATGCCGCGTTCTGCACGATCTTCTCGTCGAGCACCGCCACATCTTCATCGGGGAGGTCGTGCAGACCCACGTGGACGCGGATTACGTCACAGACGACGATCCTCTGAAGGTCGCTTCTCTGACGAAACTCGATCCGATCCTCTACGCGCTCGACAATCGCTACTACCGGGTTGGCCCGGCGATCGGCGAGGGCTACAGGGAGGGACAAGGGTTCGAAACGTGAGGGGGATCTGATCTCGCGGAACCTTCTTAGCGCCACTCAGGCGTCGGCCGGCCGCTGGGCCCCATTCCGCAACGTGAAAGGGCAAGCGGAGATGCAGTTCGAGCACGCCGCCGTGTTTCGTATCCAGTAGTCGAAGCATCGATCGGCATTCACCGCCCATCGCAGAACCCCGGGATTGTTCGACGGGCATGCCACCTCGTACGACGGCTCGCTAGCGGCGCTGATCGCCTCGCCTTCACATGCCTCGGCACAGCGCGTGCAGTTCGAACAGAAGTCGGTGAGCCCGAAGTCGGTCGGGCTATCCGGCTCGAGCGGAAGATCGGTGAGGACCTTGCACAGCCTGACGCACGGGCCGAACTCTTGCGTCACGAGAAGCCCATTGCGTCCCAGCTGGCCGAGTCCTGCGTCGATCCCGAGCGGGATGCTCAAGGCCGTGTCGTTCCCCATCGGAATCGCGTTGTACCTGAGATTTCGCAGGAATTCCGCCATGCATGCGATCGCGAACGCCATCCGCGAATACCCCATCCCCGTTGCCGCCGCGGACACATAGGAGGGCGACGTCAGAACCGCTTCGCGCTCCATCGCAATCCCCATGACGATGGCGGAGGTGTAGCCGCTGGGAATCTCTATCGCATCCCCGCTCCGATCGTGCGAGTAGATCCAACGTTCGTCGACACGCGCGACGCCGACGATGTCCGCACCGAATAGCTTCGCTGTTTGCTTCACGTCAGCGCTCATGGAGGCGGGATCCTCCACCTCGTGCTGACCGAGTTGCATCATCGCTGCGTCGGCCATGCCGAGTCGCTTCCAGGAAAAGGCGCCGCCGAAGCAGTCGTGGACCGTCCACGACGCAAGCAGCCGCGCGAAGTCGATACGGGAGTATCCTGGGTCACCGCCGGCGATCCGTTCCACTGCGGCCGCCCGGAAGTCCTTCTCGTAGAACGAAGCCTCTCGATCCCAGTAGCGGCGCATGAAGACCGTGTTCCGCTCGTCAAACCGTCCGTGGAATGCCGGATCGACCGTGTACGCGTCGGACTCGGATCGATCCTTCACGGCCCGTGAGCCTTCTTGATCCTCCGCCATGCCGATCAGCTCCAACCCGCTACTGGATTCGAAGATCGTAGGGGCTCGTGCGACCACGTGCAAGCGACCGGTGGATGTTGGATTCGCGGAAACCGATGTGTCTCGCAAGCTTGAGTGAAGCACAGCGAGATCCCGAACGCAGGCCATCTCGAGAGGAATCGGCAAGCCTCTTCAAGGACTGGTTGCGCGCGCCACATTCACAGCCCACTGCCTGGTTCCCATCTACAGCGATCCCTTCGACGCGGTGGCCGGAGGGATCGCTTCTGAAGACGGGTTGGGAGTAGTGGACAACTGTCGAACTTCTGGACATGTGGGCGTCGAGATGGCCGGCAATCCGTCCCTCTGACGAATCCAACATGCTTTCAGTCCGCTTCACGCGGTACCCGATCTCGGTCTGCGCGAAACTCAGAGTGCTGACGGTGAGGGATTTTCGTGATGTCTCCATCTCATGTGCGCGGGAGGACGGGGAGGTCCTGACTGTATCGGGAGCGCGAAGTGTTGATGTGCATCGAGAGGATCCTTCTCGTCCTCTCTGGGTCTCCGTAGAGGACTGCTTCAAACCCGGCACGGGCTCGTTAGAATGGCTTTCGCCTTCGCAGGAGGAAGTCGTTTAGACTGGCTCTAGAAGTGGACCAGCCACGGGGGCTGGCTAACTTGACTGTCTACACTGGCGACAGGAACCGTCAGGAAGGAAGACCTGCTATGCTTGGCCACGTGAAGAGCCGAGTTCTATGGGGACTCCGACGGCTATCGCCCCGCTTGCACTATTGGGTCGTGTCCTTGTATCAACCGATCAAGGCCCATTTCTTCCTCAGAGAATACCCGAAGCGTGTTACTGCTGGGCCGCGCATCGTGTTGGTGGCCGGCGAAGACGGTCCTGACAAGCTGAGCGTATATGCACCGGTGTACTCGGTATACAGAGCGTTAAGGCCCCACTTCGATGTAGAGTTCTCAGTGCACGCATCACTTAACGCAAGACACGTCCGAAGAATCGCAGAGAGGAGGCCGGATCTAGTCTTGCTGAGCTCTGATAGCGGGAGATGGCAACGGCTGTTTGAGCAGTACCAAGTACCTCTCATGGGTTCCTCGTCCCGCATTTGCAGGCTCTGTTATGACAAAGTAGCCACGAAGGAAATCGTACGAAGCCTTGCCATTACCACAATGCCGTGGGGCGTAGTGCGAAAGGGAGAATCGCTGGAAGGAATCCTCGAGCGATTGCGTTTTCCCATTGTAATAAAGCCGCAACGCGGAGGAAGCAGTCAAGGGATCAGCAAGGTCGCGACGGTCAAAGGCCTGAGAAGGGCGATCAGGAAAGCGCTCAGATGGGATACACAGGCTCTTGTTGAGCAGCATGCTCCCGGCAGGGAGTATACGTGCGCTGTGTATGGGAATGAGAATCCGGAAACTCTCCCCCTGAACAGGAAGATCATGCCGTTCGAGAGAGAGGAAATGGAAGCCAGGGGCGAAAAGGCCCCTAGAAGCAGGTTTCCTGTTACGTCCGGTGAACCGTTTGTGACGGAAATCCTCGCACGATCGAAGGACATCTACAGGGCGTTTCAGTGCAAGGACATGATACGCATAGATTGGAAGTATGATCACGCAACTCAGGTGCTGTGTTTCCTGGAGATAAACACACTGCCGTGGATTGGCAGGGATGGCGGCAACATCGAAGCGTGTGCTCTCGCCGCCGGATCGTCCTATGACGCATTCATTCTCTATCTGTTTAGGGATGCACTCCGAAGACGTCGGCTCTCGTAGGAGACACGAGGCAGAGGTGGGGGCGCGAAACCGGGCATGAGTACGTCCCTCGGCCGGGGAGCTGCGGGGTCACGCGCCGGCAATCTCTGGCGAGGATCCCCGATTTGATTCGCCCGATTGAGCGGGAGGATGTGTTCTCATCCGGCGTGGCGCCGCCACGAGTAGTACCAAGATCCGAGAACAGGTTGACCTTAACCCAGGAGACTGAACCGCGGATAGGTGATGGCCGACCAGGGTTTGCGTGTGCAATACAGGGCTCGACATGCGCCGGTGGAAGATCACGGAAAACCAGACTGAATGGGTGGTTGGAGCCTGCATCACTGCAGGAAGAACCTTCGTTCTCAGTGCTGTGTGGTAGTCTGAAGCCTGGGAACTGGTTGTGGAGTGTCTTTCGCTAGCTATCTCAAGTGACAGATGGCCGCGTATTCCACTAAGGACTAGCCATAGGGGGACCGAACAACGGAGGCAGGTCAGTGGGTGGCCGGAGTTCCGGGTCAGTGTTCGCATGGACTGGCTCAGGATACCGTCCAATCGACGTATGCAGATCGTGATAGCATGATGGTGGACCTCGAGTCGTAGGGAGTCAAGGCGGATGCCTCAGGAGCGTCTCCACAGATTCAGACTGAACAAGGCGAAGTCGGATGTGGATCGGGCACTGTGTTTCGTCGTTCGCTCGGCCTATGCGAACATCTCTGCGTATCGGCGGCTTCTTGACGCGGCCGCGGTCTCCGCGAACGACCTTCATGGCGTTGAAGACCTACCTAGGTTTCCGATAGTTCGGCGAGACACGTTCTTCGTGGATGCTCCCCTGGCCGATAGGATCCATCAGCGAGCTGATCCTTCCAGGTGCGCGAGGAGCCTGACCAGCGGGTCTCAGGGAATCCCCATCACTGTCTACCTGGCCCGCAGCGAGGCGCTCTTCCGGAAACTCCTCCTCCTAAGGGCATGGGGGCGAGGCATCCCGCTCAGGTTCCCACTCACAGTGATCGACGTGGGCACCCTGGTCGATGCTCGATCCGAGGTGGAGGTCCGATGGCACGGCGCGATCCGAGTTGTGCGGGTCTCTATTGCCAGTCTAGATGAAGTAGACATCGGTGTCTTAGCACGGTTCCGCGGCGCAGTACTCTCCGGCTTTCCGAGCAGTCTCACTCTGCTGGCGGAGCGCGTCGTTCGCGAATCCTCGGCACTCTCTGTGAAGCTCGTCGCAACGCGAGGCGAGATCCTTCACGATGAAGTGAGGGATTCCCTCGGGCGAGCATTCGGATGCAGGGTCATGGACTTCTATAACTCTGAAGAAGTGGGGAACATCGCGTCGCAATGTCCGGCGAACCCACATGCTCTGCATGTCAACTCGGATGGATGTGTGGTCGAGATTGTGGACGAGCTGGGCGTGCGGCAGCCGGATGGATCTCCGGGAAGGATCCTCGTAACGAACCTCTACAACTGCACAATGCCGTTCATCCGGTATGACCTCCAGGACCGAGGCGCCTTCGTGTCAGTCGTTGGGGATCGGTGTGCCTGCGGAAGTAAGCAGCCAACGATGCAGGTCGTGCAGGGGCGCGACGACGATCACCTCCTCCGGACAGACGGGCACCGAGTGTCTCCTCGACTTGTGGCAACTGTGTTGGAGCGTTCAGTCGACGCATTGCGGATTGACGGGACACAAGACACGTTATATCGTCGGTACCAGATCGTGCAGGATGCAACAGAGCATGTCACGGTTCGTGTGGTCCCAATCCCGCATGTGGATCTTCGTATCGAGGAGTCGATTTACGCCGCGTTTCGGAAGATCGATCCGCGTATGCACTGCGACGTGGTGTTTGTCGATGACCTTCCTGCCGAGCCATCGGGGAAGTTTAGAAAAGTGATGCGGACGTTCGGCTCAGCGGGGGAATAGACGCTGCACGGGCCGCAGGCGAAAGCCGCGGTGGAGGTCCTTCCTATCCGGGTCATGGATCACGGGCATGGTGCATCAAGTCCGTTCACGGAGAGGAGCGCTCGGTTCGAAGCTCCCAGATCCGGGCTGCGTTTGGAGCCATGTGTTCTGCAGAGCTTTGGAACTCACCGGTGTCCAACTGCAGCCGAGATCGATGAAATCCTGTCAGGAAGCTGCGGATTCGTCGATGACCTTGGACCGTCGAACGTGTTGATGTACATCAACAGCATTCCTCTCGTCCTCTCCAGGTCCCCGTAGAGGACTGCCTCAAACCCGGCCCGGGCTCGTTAGAATGGCTTTCGCCTTCGCCGAAGAGGGTCATGTAGACTAGCGCTAGAGGTGGACCGAACAACAGGGCCAGGTCATCTAGGAAAGGGAAAATGAACCTTAAAACCGTGGGCGTTGTGAACCACGAGGCGATTATCGTCGGAGGCGGGCTGACCGGTCTTCGGGCTGCGATCACCCTTCTCGATGCCAAGAGAGATGTTGCCTTGCTTTCCAAAGTGCATCCGCTTAGGTCCCAATCAGGAGCCGCGCAAGGTGGTATCAACGCAACCTTTGGGAACGCAGCAGGGCGCGTGGATGACAGTTGGGAACGCCACGCGTTCGATACGGTCAAGGGATCGGATTACTTGGCCGATCAGGACGCCGTCGACCTGCTCTGCGCCGGGGCACCGCATGCGGTGTTCGAGTTGGAACACATGGGCGCCGTTTTCTCGCGAACATCTGACGGACGAATTGCACAGAGGCCGTTTGGTGGGGCGGGATACCCGCGAACCTGTTACGCAGCCGATCGGACGGGCCGCAGTTTGCTGCAAACCCTGTACAAGCAGGCTGTGGAGCGTGGGCTGAAGGTCTATCAGGGGTTCTTCGTCGTGGCCCTGGTGGTCGATCAAGGTCGATGCGTGGGGTGTGTTGCTCTGGATGTCGCATCGGGCTCGCTCCACGGGTTTTCATCCCCATCGATCCTGTTGGCGACAGGAGGCTATGGTCGTGTGTTCTCGCGCTCCACCAACGCGGTCATCAACACCGGGGACGGCGCAGCGTTGGCGCTACGAGCCGGCTGCACGCTGGAAGATATGGAGTTTGTCCAATTCCATCCCACGACGCTGGCTGGCACGAACATTCTGATCACCGAAGCAGCACGAGGTGAAGGAGGAACCCTGCTCAACAGGAGGGGGGAGCGGTTCATGCGCGACTACGCTCCGAAGGCGATGGAGCTGGCTCCGCGAGACATTGTGGCCCGAGCAATTCAAACCGAGATCAACGAAGGGCGCGCATTCGAGGAAGGGACCGTCCATCTCGACTTGACGCACCTCGGTGCCGACCGGATCGAGCAGCGACTGCCCGGGATTCGAACGACAGCCATGCGGTTTGCGGGAGTGGATCCGATTGAAGGACCGATCCCGGTCCAGCCGGGACAGCACTACTCGATGGGCGGGGTCGCCTGCGACCGCGACGGGAAAACGACGCTGGATGGCCTCTTTGCAGCGGGGGAATGCGCATGCGTCAGCGTGCATGGCGCCAATCGGCTCGGAGGCAATTCCCTCCTAGAGACCATTGTCTTCGGTCGTCGAGCAGGGATTGCAGTGGGAAAATGGCTGAGGTCTGCGGCTCCAGCGTCCGATGGCGAGATCATCTGCGCGCTCCACCAGGAGGCCGATCGCCTCGACCGACTCATGCATCGGTCGAGTGGGGAGTCGATCCCTGAAGCTCGTGACGACCTTCGCGGAGCCCTGTTCAGCCGGTTCGGCGTCTTCCGGGAAGGTTCCCAGATGGCAGCCGGCGTTCGGGATGTGGAGGCGATTCAAGCTCGGATCAACGAGCTCTTCATCGGGAATCAATCGGCCATCGTCACTCACGCGCTCGTGGATGCCCTGGAACTTGAAAACATGATCGCAGTCGCGCAGCCGATCGCTCGTGGAGCGGCACTTCGTGCGGAGAGCCGCGGCGCCCACTTCCGCACCGACCATCCGAAACGCAATGACAAGCGGTTTCTTTGCCACTCTTTGGTTGCCCTCTCGGAAGGGCGATGGGAGATCGACTACGAGCCTGTGACGCTTGGGCGGTTCGAGGTCAAAGAGCGAACGTATTGATTGGCCAGCTCCCCAACCAACCTTCACCTCAGCAGGCGGACCATCTATGCGGTGGATCGTGCGGCCTTCGAACTCGTGAAGGCACGAACAACCGAAGGCGCTACAACTCATACTGAAAAGGCACTCCAAGTGCTGGTTGGGAGTAGTGGACAACTTTCGAACTTCTGGACATGTGGGCGTCGAGATCGATGGAATCCTGTCCGTTTGGCGAATCCAAGTCGTTCTCGGCCTGCTTCACCGCGTATGCGATCTCGGTCTGCTCGAACCTCACATGCTGATGGCGTGGGCCTTTCGGGATGCTTCCTCTCCGAGAGAGCCACCCGCGCCTGCGGATTAGCGAACTGCAAGAGGAGTTCCAGATCTCTATGGAGCCCAACTGGACTGGTTTCGAGCTCCCATTCCTGATGTTGTGGGCTCTGGTTTTTCCCTCGCGAGCCTGGGGAACTGAATCTAGAACGCGTTCGTTAGCTTTCGCGTGGGGCGGGACCAGCTCTGGGGTTGGACAGGATTCCGGGGCGAAGGACAAGCTCTGGAGGTGAAGTACGCGCGCGGAAGCGGAAGAAGTGTGCAAGAGATTGATTAGTTAACTAATTAGTTGTATAGTTGCGGCGGTGATACACCATGGCTCGTCCGAAACGAGATCCGAAGAATCCTCTAGTGATGAAGAACTTCATGGCTCCCGCCAGCTTGCTTGCCCAGCTGCAGGACCTGTCGGAAAAGGAGGGAGTCTCCGAATCCGAGATCATCCGCACGGCCTTGGAGCAGTACGTGACGGATGCGCTAGAGCGATCCTGATTCTCAATCGCAAAGCGAAGTCACTACGCACCGTGATTGCTGCAGCGGAAGGCAAACTCAAGCGGAGGGTTTTACCATCCGGACTCAGGGCGTCGGATAGCCGCGGTGGCTCTGCTGGTGGCCATCTCACGCGTCCGCGCGTCATGAGGAACGCAGACCGCTACGAACACGAAGGATCCGGTCGTTCGCGAGCCGGGAGTTGGAGCGTCAGTTGGTGGCAACGTTCAGCACACAGGGGTCTTCAGCATGGAGCCCCCAACGCATGGGAGGTAGTTCAATCATGGCAGAGCGCGAAACAGGGAAAGTCAAGTGGTTCAACGACGCCAAGGGATACGGCTTCATCGAGCGGCCTCAAGGCGGAGACGTATTCGTCCACTTCAGTTCCGTTCGTGGGACAGGCTTCAAGAAGCTGACCGAGGGACAGAGTGTAGACTATGTCGTTGCCGAGGGTGAGAAAGGCCCCCAGGCACAGGACGTCGGCCCCGCGGCGGCCCTGGACGCTGAGGAGGAGGAGGCAAGCCCCGAGGCAGTCGAGACCGCGCCAGACGCCCCTGAGACTGATGTGCAGGAAGCTGGCTCCGAAGTAGTCGAGCCCACACCAGAGACATCTGCGGCGGAGGAAGTGAGTTCCGGAGTGGCCGAGAACGAAGAAGCGGCTTCACCAGACGTTGAGGTGGACGAGGCAAGCCCCGAGGCAGTCGAGCCGGCGCCAGACGCCCCTGAGACTGATGTGGAGGAAGCTGGGCCCGAAGTAGTCGAGCCCACACCAGAGGCCTCTGAGGCGGAGGAAGTGCGTTCCGAAGTGGCCGAGAACGAAGAAACGGCTTCAGACGTTGAGGTGGAGGAAGCTACCCCCTCATAGAAGACGTCGCGTGAGCAAGATGTCCCCGGCAGGCCGTGCACAAGCGAAAGGCTTGCGCCGAGCCCTCTATCTCCGATGGATCACGGGAGAGCTAGGGTTCCGCTTTGGTCTCCGAGTCCGATCGGCACGAGGATCGCATGGCCCGACAGTCGGGTCATGCCGGCGCAGTTGAGTCGGGGCGGCATACAGCGCATCGATGCAGAGGAAGGTGCTCACCAGCAGATGACACCGTCTGATGACCTACACGAGAAAGCGAAGAAGCGGTGCGTCGGCATCCTCGACGACGAAGCCGTGTATTTCGTCGGAACCCGCACGAGCTTCCATCTTGCCATTGAGTGTTCCCGTGGTCAGTTCCGCAGTCTGTCGGAAACGGAGCATCTTCGATTCAGAAGGCAAAGCCGAATCGAAGGACTCTGCTACGGTCAGTACTGAAAAACAGGAGTCGCCACTCACTCACGGGCCCACGGGCGCATGCATGTGAGAAGCTTCGCGTGCAACTCCGATTCCGGCAATCTCCGCAGCTCCCAGGCACTGGTATCTGGCCTGTCGCCTGTTTCTCTCATCGTGATCAGAGTGCGATTCCCTCGCCCCCTAGGTGCTGCGGGAATGATGCTCGCGAAGAGCTCAGTCTGACCTGCAAAGTTGTGCCGCGGCGCCCAGCCAGACCGCTCAGGGCTTCCGTCCGTCAAGTGAGTGTGGAGGCCCCCGGGGATCCAAACCGCAGATCCACCACTGGCGGCAACAACCACGCTGCAACGGCCGACAGAACTAGGTTTCGTGCCAGTTGGGAGTAGCGGACGCTTTTGGGATTCCACAAGGCGCCCCATTACAGGACTTCCGCGTGCTACTGGAATGCGCTTAGGGCGGCCACGCGATCTGACGTTAGCAGCTCACGCCACTGCCAGCGCGATCTAGTTCCCCCCTCTCTCCTTCTTTCTCGCATCTCGCGCCGTCTTCTCGGTCTCCTCGATTCTCCGTTCTTCCTCTTCCGCTTCCGATCTCTTCTCTTCTCTCGCCCCTCGCCTGTCTCTTGCTGCGGCGTCTTCAATCTTCGCTTGTCTCTTGGCCTCCCGCCTCTCCCCTCTTCCCATCTTCCTTCTGTCTCTTCTTCTCGCGGCTCGCTCGCCCTCTTCTCGCTTTCCGGTTGCCCGTTCTTCGCTCTTGGATTGTGTCCTGTCTGCTTGTCTCGCTTCTCTCCTGACGCTCTCTTCCGATTCCAGCAGCCTCTCGCTGTAGTACTCGGAGGCTACGGTCAGCATGTCACCGGTCCTTTCGCTCATGAACCGGTAATCCTCGATTCTTCTCCCGAGGGAAGAAGCGCGCTCGGTGAGTCCTTGCTTCTCTCGCTCATCCCTTGCCGGCTCCGCCGCGCGCATGGCTCTCGACGCGAGATTCCGGATAACCTCGACATACCGTTCCCTCTCCCCGGGGTTCTGACTACCCTCGAAGATGGCTTTGTCAATTGCCAGTCTGAAGTCCCCGCTCTCCTCCGCCTCTTCGATGAGAACATCGAGATCCTTCTTTGATATGGCCGCCAGCGGTGTGTGATAGAGATACGTGCTGAGAACCGCATAGAGGGGTTTGTCGGCCCCGCACAGCTCCTCCAACAGGGTTTGCTGTCGCTCCTCGTCTTCCTGTTCGCGCATAGTTCGTCGTCCCTCCTCCGGCGTTCTTGCCCGCCGAGGTGCTTCTCGCGGCCGGTCCGCTTCTG
>JBARQW010000114.1:0-5323 GCA_049643905.1 Bipolaricaulia bacterium | reverse complement strand
CCCTATGTTGTCCGCTCGACGCTCGATGGTTTCTTCGACGCCACCGGATCGTCAAGAGCCCCTACGCCGCCTCCACCGGAGCCTGAAGATGGACGAGGGACATCGTCGACGCTCACGATCATCCTGATCGCTATCGGCGGTGCAGTAGCTCTCGTCGGAGGGACCGTCGGCCTCGTGATCTTCTTGCGGTCGAGATACTACATCTAGATGCCGCCTTGACAGACGCAGGCGGTCCTTCCCGCAATTGACTCGGAGGGCCACACGGGCTAGGATCGAACGCCTGCTCTGAGGAGCAGAGCACAGCGAGTTCTGACAAGCAGCGATCCAGGAGGGGGTGCAGATGTCTCGGAACGATGGTAAGTCAAGCCTAGGCAAGCTGTTCGTCGAGGCCGGGAAGCTGATCGGCGAGTTCCCGGTCATCCTGATCCCGGCGGTCATCCCGTCGTTCTGGGCGTTCATCGCCCCGCTCACGGGTCTGATCAATCCGGCGGCGGTCCTGACGGCCGGTTACGTTGGCTTCGGCGTCGGCGCATGGCGCCTCCTCGGCTACTTGCTTATCTACGTTCTCCTTCTCGCGGTCAGTCAAGGAGCAACCGTGGTCCTCGTTCGAGACGCCACGAAGGAGGGATCGGTTCGCCTTTCCAAGGGATTCGAGGAGGCCGTCTCCCGATTCGCCGTCTTGCTCACTACGTCCCTGGTCGCGGGGCTGATCGTCTCGGTGGCGAGCCTCGTCTTTGTCTTCCCAGGCCTCGTCGCCGGCTTCTTCCTCTGGTACATCGTCCAAGGCGTCATCATCGACGACGCAACGGTGACCGGCGCGCTGCGCTCCAGCTTCAAATTCGCCGCCACGTACGCAGGAGAGACGTTCGCGATCATCCTCGCGGCGCTCGTCATCAGTTTCGCCTTCAGCTACATCCCGTTCGTCGGCTGGCTGTTGATGATCCCGACGACCGCCTATTTCGCGACGTTGAGCACGCTCCTGTACATCCAGCGGGAGACCTAGCGCGCAGGGCGTGTGGCCGCCCGATGGGTCGGCGCGTGAGGTAGTAGGCCAGAGCACGACCGGGTCTGCTAGAAGCTGACCTCGAAGCCGAACTCCAATCGCATGTACATCGGTGCAGGATCGAAGTGCAAGTACAGCTGCATGTTCCAAGAGAACTGTGGCGTCATGGTCAGGAAGGCGCGTCCTTCGAAGAACGACAGGTCGAACAGGCTCTCGCTGTCATCGCGGAACACCACTTCCACGTCGAAGACGAACGGTTCACAGCATCCTTTCTCGACCTGCCCGGAGGGGTGATTGTCGATCGAGATCGATGATGACCGCTCGGCGTTGTAGAACTGTGCCCGAACGTTGAACTCACCCAGGGAGCACAGAAGATCGATCCCGGTGATGCCGATCCCCTTGACCGTCGGCGCATCGCCGCTCGGCAGGTTCCCCGACGTCAAATCGGTTGAGGAACTGGCCTGAATGGTGAGGTTGCATTCAAACGCTCCGAAATCAAACCTCGGCAAGATGCTCATGAGTTTCTCTTCCGGGGCGAACGTCAGGGAACCCGAGAGGCTGAGCCAGGGGAGGTTCTCGATCCGCACTTCGTAGATCGTGAAGACGATGTTGTCGAAACCGCCACAGTCAAACGCCAGCGCCACGCGAGACTCCGCACAGCAGAGCCCGAAGCCGCTCACCTCGATCTCAGCGCCGGCAAACGGGAGGTCGCAGACGCCGTCCGTGTCTCCGCTATTCGGCCACAGGCCCCGCATGAGCTCGCCTTGACCGGTCGGATCGACGTAGTCACCGAACGTGGTGATGGCTGTGATGGTCATGCCGGAAACGGTCTGCCCTCGGAGCATGAAATCCACCTTCAGGTCCTCGGGCGTCGGATCGTCCGGGTTGCGGACCAACAAGAACGTCGTCTCGAGCGTGGTTCCCAACATGTTCGTCTCGAAGGTCCCGTTCCAGTAGTGGGAGTCGTGTCGCATGGTGTTGAAGCCAACTTGAGAGGAGAGCCGATTCGCTCCGATCCAAGCCTGTCCAGTGAGGCGCAAGGACGACGATTGGACCTCGGAAAGGGTCAGCTCGCTCTCGAAACGGGCTGCATCCCACGCAAGCGAAAAATGGAGCAGCGTCTCCGACGAGAAGAACTCAGCGATGGTGGTCGCCTGAGGGTCGATCTGAATCATCTCGCGGAAGTAACCGGAGACGTCCAACTCGCCGGACTGAGCGGCCGAACAAAGACTGACACCGACCAAGATCGACAAGACGAGAACTCCCCGAGACAGCACTTCCGCCTCCCTGCGTCGCCGGCAGCATCCTCAGCCACCCCAATCCCAACGGAGAGAGGGTACCGACAATTCCTAGCCAGCTCTAACATAGCTTCAGAGCGGTCAAACTTCAAATCGCACGACTTCCCAAGCGCTGCGAAGCCGTCCTCGGAGGAGACGCCGGGAGGAGAACTTGCGTGTTGCGAACGTCGTCCGACGCACTCACAATCCTCCTCATCATTTCGGAATGGCGGTGATCAAGATGGACGCGGAGCACGAGCACCCCGAGGGAAGCCTGTTCGACCGGATCGTCGATCGACGCGGCTCGGACAGCATCAAGTGGTCGTACTACGATTCGGACGTGCTCCCGCTTTGGGTCGCCGACATGGACTTCCCATCCCCGCCGGCCGTGGTCGACGCCCTCCGCGAGCGCGTGAACCATGGGGTGTTCGGGTATCCGACCGAGCCGCCCGAGCTGCGCGAGATCGTCGTCGATCGCCTCAAGCGGCTCTACGATTGGCCGGTCTCGCCCGACGCGTTGGTCTTCCTGCCGAACGTCGCCGTCGCGTTTAATCTCGCATGCCACGCGGTCGCAGAGCCCGGAGACGGCGTCCTCATCCAGACCCCCGTCTACTTCCCCATTCTCTGGATCCCGAAGAACGTTCGGCTGACAGCGAACCTAAACGAGCTTCAGCGCACGTCCTCCGGGACATACGAGATCGACTTCGAGGCGTTCGAGGCGGCGATCACAGAGCGAACACGCGTCTTCGTGCTCTGCAATCCGCAGAATCCCGTGAGCCGCGTCTTCACCGAGACGGAGCTGGGACGCCTCGCCGAGATCTGTCTGCGACATGACGTGGTCATCTGCTCCGACGAGATTCACGCGGATTTCGTCTACGACGGACGCCGCCACGTCCCGATCGCGTCACTCGGAAGCGAGATCGAGCGGCGGACCGTGACGCTGCTTGCACCGAACAAGACGTTCAACATCGCCGGGATCAGCTGTGCCATCGCGGTCGTGCCGGATGAAGACCTGAGGCAGCGTTTGCGCGGCGCCCAGGGTGGCCTCGTCCCGCACATCGGAATCCTGAGCTTTACCGCAGCCCTCGCCGCGTACAGAGACGGAGATGCGTGGTTGGCCGAGCTCATCGAGTACCTTCAGCGGAACCGCGATCTCCTGGCCGACTTCGTCGCCGCGGAACTACCCAGTGTCGAGCTCACACCTGTCGAAGGCACATACCTCGCGTGGCTCGACTGTCGGGGCGCCGTTGCCGAGAATCCGCACGAGTTCTTCCTGCGAGAGGCGCGAGTCGCCGTCAACGACGGCCCTGTCTTCGGGCAGGGAGGGGAAGGATTCGTGAGGCTCAACTTCGGCTGTCCGAGATCGGCCCTCCAAGAGGCCCTACGCCGGATGCGTGACGCTCTCCTGCGCAGTTAGAGCTTTTCCGCCTCCTCTTGATGAAAGCTCATGAACGGCACGGTAGAATGCGACCCGCTCGCAAGGAGGGCAATTGCAGAACCAAACGGTCTTAGAGGTCGAGCGGATCAACAAGCGTTTCGAGTCCGTTCAGGCGGTTGACGAGGTGAGCTTCTCGGTCGACCGCGGAGAGATCCTCGGCTTCCTCGGGCCGAACGGCGCCGGAAAGACAACGGCGATCCGCATGATTCTCGGGATCTTCCACCCGGACGCCGGCGAGATCCGGTCATCCCTCGATCGATCTTCGCGCGTACCGAAGGGGCGAACCGGCTACCTACCCGAGGAACGCGGCCTTTATAGTGACGCGAAGGTTCTCGACCTTCTCGCCTACTTCGGGGAGCTGAAGGGGTTAGCCCGCGGCGATTCGCGCGAGCGTGCGAAGCGTTGGCTCGAGCGCTTCGATCTCCTCGATTGGGCGGGGAAGAAGGTCGAGAAGCTCTCGAAGGGGATGCAGCAGAAGGTGCAATTCATCGCCGCCGTCCTCCATCGGCCGGACCTCGTCGTCCTCGACGAACCGTTCTCGGGTCTCGATCCGGTCAACCAGGATCTTCTCAAGCGGATCATCGTCGAGTTGAGGGAAGAGGGAGCCGCCATCCTCCTCTCGTCGCATCAGATGAACCGTGTCGAGGAGCTCTGTGACCGAATCTTCCTCATCCACCACGGCAAGCGCGTCCTCTACGGAGACCTCGAGGGAATCAAGGAATCCCACGGCGAGCACGCGGTGCACATCCGGTTTGACGGTAACGGATCCGGTCTCGCCGGGCTTCCCGGTGTGACGGCCTTGGAGCTGGAGAGCGGCCGTGCGACGTTCTCGCTCAGCCGAGACGTAACGCCTGACGCGTTCGTTCGCGGTCTACCGGATGGATTCGAGATCCGGGCCCTCAGCGTCGATCGCCCGCCCCTCCACGACATCTTCGTACGGACGATCGGAGAAGACGATGAAGCTCGGTAAGGTCATCCGATGGGAGTTCACGCAGAACGTCCGCAGCAAGCAATTCCTCATCATCACAATCCTCATCCCGGCGATCATCGGCATCGCCATCTTCGCGGCGACCCGCGCCATCGGCACCGAAATCGATCCGATGTCGGAACCACCGCCTCCAGTCATGATCGGGATGTTCCTTGCGTTCATCCTCTTCCTGGGGGCGTTCATGTCAGGCGTCATGACGATGTACGGCGTGATGAAGGAGAAGCAGAGCCGGGCCGTCGAGATGATGATGTCGAGTGTTTCCGCGTGGGAGCTGATGTGCGGGAAGATGATCGGACTCGGACTCACCGGGTTGATCCAAGTGACCGTCTGGGCGGTGACCGCGTACCTCGTCGCCGGCCTGTTCTTCCCGGTCTCCCTGGCGGCGCTCACGCTGGTTCATTGGATCTCGTACCCGCTCTACTTCATTCTCGGCTTCCTGTTCATCGCATCGATCTTCGGCACCGTCGGAGCGGCGATCAAGGACATCCATTCCGGCGGCGCGGTCGGCTTTGCCGGGATGATTCCCTACTTGCCGATGATGTTTGCGGGATTGATCGTTTCGAAACCCGATCTGCTGTGGGTTCGCATCGCCGGCTTCATTCCGCCGTTCACCCCGG
>JBARQW010000113.1:0-3242 GCA_049643905.1 Bipolaricaulia bacterium | reverse complement strand
AAACCTTGTTCCATCCCAATGGAGGCCATCAGGCCCTGTGCCTCTTCCTCGTATTCCCTGGCCTTGAACGAGTCCCCTCGCTCTCTGTGGCAGTCCGCGATCGAGACAAGGACGACCGTGCGCAAGTAGATGTAGATCCGAGCCATAACTCCTTCTGCAATCTGTTCCCCAACCGGCCGGCCCGGGTCACTGGAGGCCTCCTCCGCCAACCGTTGAAGCTCCTCGTAGGCAGTGAGCGCCTCGGAGTAGGCAGCGAGCGCCTCTTCGATCCTGCCGTGAGCGTACGCCTGGTCAGCGACGCCTAGAAGCTCCTCGGCCGAAGCCTCCAGGGCATTCTCAGCACAGGCTACGAGCGACCACGCCAGAACAAGACCGATGAGCAGTGCGGTCGCACCCTTCTTCGTGATCATCGGATGCGCTCAGAAGAGCCGAAGCTCGAAATGCATCTCTGCCTCAAGTTCGTCATCGATGTACACCTTCACTGTCCACGTCCCCGTCTTGCCTGCGGCCGCTTCGCCTCTGATCCAGATCCAGTACCAGTGAAGCTGCCACTGGGCCTGGGCAACCCCCTCGTGGTAGACAAAGCCGTCCGGAGCGATGAAGACGAAGCGAATCTCCTCGTTGCGGGGAGTTCCGTCGAAGGCCACCCAACAGACGGCCTTCTCATCGAAGCCGGTGAAGCTGCTCGCTTCATCGGTTGGGCAGTTGTCGTCGTCAACATCGCGAGTGATACAGGACGTGGCAACGCGCAGTGAGCCGGACTCATCCGATGCATAGGTGAGTTGGCACCGGCAGTAGGCGAGCCACTCGAGGGTATGCTGTAGTATGTCGTTCGGGTCATCCGCTTGCAGGGGTTCGACGATTTCCTCAAGGCACGCGATGGCTTCACGGTGCTGATTGAGCGAGCCATGCGAGAGCCCTTGTATGTACTTGGAGAATGCCCAGTCTGAGTTGTTGTTTAGGGAGAGATGCTTGGCCGCGGCTTCCCCGGCCCACCGCGCTGCGTCCGTGTAGGATTCCTCGTCATAGAAGAGTGAGGCCAGTTCCAGGTAGGTGTACCCGAGCTCCTCGTCCAGTTCGCAGCCCTTCTTTCGATCGATCCTAGAGGCCTGATCCAATGCTTCTGCGGCCTCGTTCGCATGATCAAGCTTCAGATGTCCGTATGCCACACCAAACAGCAACTCCACATCGAGGCATGCCTCGCTGATGTCGAACCTCTCCCAGAGATCGACCGCTTCCTGATAGGCTGCGAGTCCCAACTGGTAGTCTTCTACTGAGTAGCATGCGTCACCAAGAAGCCACGTGAGGAGGAACTGCTTCGTCTCGGATAGAGACGATGCCTGCTCTTGTCCCCTCCGGCGGTAACAGTCGGCCGCCCGGCCACTGTATTCAACGGCTTCCGCATACGCCTCCATCGCTGCGCGTGAACCGGTACCCCCATACGCATCTCCCAGTTTCGCATAAAGATAGGAGAGAGAGTGGTTTGCGTAACAAGCCGCATCGCCCGAAAGCGATGGGAGCACGTCCTTCACTGCTGAAACCCCGTCTTCATATGCCTCGCGTGCTTCTGCATCGTTGCCCAGTTCGCGATATGCATTCCCCAGGTTTTGCCAGGTGACGGCCGAGTACATTCGAGAAGAGGGATCTCTCACCTTGGTGTAGGCTCCTAGGGATGTCCGGTACCAATCAATGGCCTGATCGTAGTCTCCTCCTCTGGCCTTACAATCCCCTAACGAGAGAGCAGACAGGGCTATGGCAGCGTGATCGTTCACCCGCATTCCGAGGTCATATGCTGCGCGGTACTTGCCATCGGCGCCGGCCAGATCTCCAGCCTCCAGCAAACCATCCCCCTCGATCCAAAGGGTGTAGATCTTGCCCCCCACTATTTGTCTGGCTTCCTCAGGAATGCCGAGAGGGGGAGGTTCGGTCCCCTCCGCGTTGACTATCGCCATGAATCCCACCAGCAACACCGCCACCAGCAGAAGACCACCAAGTGCTCGAGGGAACGGAAGACATCGCAGCATGCTAATCGCCTCCATTGGCTTTACATGGGTCTAAACCCCACCAGATGACATGATGACCAGTAGAGAGGAGAGGGGGACAGCTCGCTATGACATCGAGCTGCGCCGACCTGAGATCGTCAGCCTTATCCATCCATCCCGCCATGTCGGCGCAGAATGCAGCCATTAGGCAGCCTGGCGTTTCCGAGATGCCCCGCCACAGGCTTGACAGCACAGACGGGGTTCCCGCGTGGATGAAGGCTCGGGTGAGCCCGACGACGATCTCGCTTCCCGCGGTCAGCGTCTCCACCGGACGCTCCTCCGCCTTAATCCGGACGGCTGTCCAACCTTCACCGGCGAGCCGGACGGCTTTGTCGATGAGTAAGCTCTCCTTGTACCCGCCGGCAACGACGAGGACCGCGTCTACAGATTGCGCCGCAACGATCGCCTCCTGGATCGTTGGGTAGTCTTCGGGAACGTGAAGCGTCTCCGCAAACGCAGCAACCGCTCCACACACGAGGTAGAGGCAGAAGAAGAGCAAGACGACCTTCCTGATCATCGCACTACCTCCAATCCCCGTACGGCACGAACGCGGCCCAGTAGAGGGGATGATGATAGAGGCCGCTGTCGTCCTTGAGCAGGGCGAGCTGGGCCTGCCGGAGTGCCTCCGCCAGATCCAATCCGGTTCCCAGGAAACCGTAGAACGCCACCATCAGCTCCCGCGTCGGTCCCGACACCACTTCCCACAGCGTCGACATCACCGACGGCGTTCCGGCGGAGATGAACGCTCTCGTCAACCCGACAATCTCATCCCCCGCCGTCAACGTCTCCAGCAACTCGGCTGACAGCTCCACCGGCTCGTCCTCGCCGGTCCCCCGCACCGCGCGCACCTGTCTCTCCATCTCCTTGAAGTGAACCAGGAAGGTCTCACACGCGCTCATCACCACCAGATCCGCTCGCAGTGGAAGCCCAAACACCTCGTAGGTGTGAAGCTTGCCATCGCTCTCCTCCGTCGGTGTGAGGACGAGATACGAGAACATCGGGTTGTGCGCGTTGAACTTCCCGTGGGTCGAGAGAAGCAGATGCTGCGCTGTCGCAGAGCCGGCCTGCAGCATCTCCTCGGTGGCGTCAACGCCGCAGTACACCGCCTTCTCCGGGAACAACTTACCGATCAGCTGGGCTTCCTCACAGGCCTCCGGAAGGGGACTCGCGTCGGGGTGCGAAGGGTCCGCCAGCGCCAAC
>JBARQW010000112.1:0-2941 GCA_049643905.1 Bipolaricaulia bacterium | reverse complement strand
ATGAGGAAGGGACCGAGGCGGCTGCCGCGACCGGCGTATCGATGGTGCTATCTCTTCCACGATAGGCTGTGATGACGATCGACCGTCCGTTCATCTTCTTGATCCGCGACATCGAGACCGGTGCGATCCTCTTCATGGGGCGGGTGATGGATCCTAGTGGGACGTGATCCCAAGCGCGTGCCTCTTGCGACACAAGGCAACGAGCAAGGGCCACAACGCTGGAGGACTAGCTGCGTTTCTCACAGCGAGCGAAGAGCAGGATAAAGGAGGATGAGACGATGAGTCCCCGCATCAAGAAACTCGCCTTGGGGCTCACGATCTTGATCGTTGGGCTGGGTTTGGCAGGCGTCCTCTGGAGCGTCCTCCACGGCGGGGGACCGTCAGGGTACGCGATCGCGCAATCAGAGCGGAAGCGACAGCTCGCACCACAGGTCGACGCCGTCAAACTCGACGCCCTTGTCGCGGGAAACACGCAGTTCGGACTTGACTTGTACCGGATTCTCCGCCGAGAAGGTGGCAACCTCTTCTTCTCCCCGTACAGCATCTCGTTGGCCTTGGCGATGGTCCATGCGGGCGCCCGCGGCAACACGGCGACCGAGATGGCCCGAGCGCTTCACTTCACCCTTGAGCAAGACGCTCTTCATCCGGCGTTCAACGTGCTCGACCTCGACGTCGCCGGCCTGAGCGACAACCCGGCAGTCGGCGGCCGGCTCCAGTTGGACATCGCCAACGCGCTGTGGGGGCAGAGTGGATGGTCCTTCCTGCCCGAGTTCCTGGACGTTCTGGCCGAGAACTACGGAGCCGGAATCCAACTACTCGACCTCACCGGCGCGCCCAACGAAGCGCGCCTCATCATCAACGAGTGGGTCTTACGGAAGACCCTCGGCAAGATCGATAGTCTGCTCTCTCCCGGTGCGATCGGCTCGCTGACGGAGCTTGTGCTCACGAACGCGATCTACTTCAACGCCACATGGGAGTACCGATTCGACAGAAGGCTCACCAACAGCGACGGAACGTTCTACCCCCTCGACGGCCGGCAGGTGACCGTACCGATGATGGAGCAGCTCGCACCCCTTGGATACGCCGAAGGCGCCGGATTCCGGGCCGTTGAGCTCCCGTATTGCGGAGAGATGCTCTCGATGGTCGCCCTTCTGCCCGATCGGGAGCGGTTCGAGGCTTTCGCCGAAGAGCTCGATGCGGAACGGGTGGACGACCTGTTAGACCAGATCGTACGTCAAGAGCGTGTCCATCTGCGGATGCCGAGATTCGAGTTCGAGTCCGGGTTCCGTCTCGGAAGCGCCCTCACCGGTTTGGGCATGGTCACCGCGTTCACGGAAGCCGCCGACTTCTCCGGGATGGACGGAAACCACGAGCTCTTCATCGGCGATGTCTTTCATAGCGCGTTCGTGTCGGTCGACGAGGACGGCACCGAGGCGGGAGCGAGCACGGCCGTCTCGATGGAACGCTCGCAACCACGGGTATTCACGATCACCCTCAATCGCCCGTTCATCTTCCTGATCGTCCACAACAAGACCCGAACCGTCCTGTTCATGGGTCAGGTGATGGATCCAAGGGAAGGCTGAGTCCGCGCGCGAGCGGCTCTGGAGAGACAGAGCCCGGAACGCGCGATGGCTGCGATGCCGCTCCCCGCATGTCGGGCCCGCCCTTCCTCCATTCGCCAGCTCCCCGGAAGCCGGTGGTGGCTACCGAAGAAGGAGCACCGCGAAAATCACGACCGCTGCGGCAACGACGATGAGCGAGAGAGAGCGATCTTGCGGAGCCGGCTCGTACGCGACTGCTTCCTCGTGGTAGTCAAAGTCCCATCGCCATTTGGCCGTGCGAGGGCCTTCGAGCGTCGACACAGCAAGGCGAAGCGTCAACGAGAAGTCCTCGTTCAAGCGCGCGCGCTGCATCCACGTCGAATCGCAGCCCGCGCTCCGAGCGGAGCAGACACGCAGCGTCTTCCCCGCCCCGGCCGGCACGAGCATCATCGCCTCACTCGCCTCGAACAAAGCCTCAGGCCGCACAACGCGCCAGCTCTGTTCGCCGGGAAGCTGAAGAGAAGACTCGTCCCAGTCGATCTTGAGCAGCTCATCGGAGACGTTTCGTATCTCGAACTGCAAGTCCAGCAAGCGACCCATGGGGCGATCTTCTCCCTCGTAGAGGAGCCTGACCTTCAGCCCCAAGCCCTCCGGAACCACCCGCAATCGAGCCTCCCAACTCCCCTGGGCGAGGACGCTGACGCCCACGAGAAGCAAACCAACGATCACCACAAGCCACGTCATCGTGCTCTTCATGTGCCCCCCAACATTCAGCTCCCACTGGAAGCCAGCCACGAGCCACGCATTCGGGGCCACCAATGAGCACTCTGGGAATCGCAACTCGTCCACCCTTCTGCATTCTCTACGGAGCTCCGGAGAGCGCAGGAATAAGAATCGCTACGACACCTCCCGAGTTGTCGTCGCGCCACGTATCCGCAAGCTGTAGCTCCAGCCAGCCAGCCTGACCGCTCCAACAACCGTTCTGATTGAAGAAGGCGGGGTCGATGCAGACAGGGTTATAGGCGTTGATGTGGATGTGACAGTTCGGGTTGCTGCTGAGGCGAACGGCCAGCTCGATGTCATCCAGGCCACAGACGTCGGGCGTCCTTCCAGAGGCATAGCAGGGTGGGCCATCCTGAGAGTGATCCAGCAAGTAGAGCCACGCATGGTGATCCTGTCCGATGCGGATCGCTGTTCTGACCCAATCGGCAGCGATTGCCCTCACGTAGGCCGTTGTGCCAGCCCCGAATGATGATATCGAGCCCCCTGCCAGATTGGTGCTGGGAATTCCACGGACGTTTCCGGTCTCCACGTCGACAATACGCAAAATCAAGGTCCCGCTCGCGTCGAGCTCGGTGAAGACGATGTCCCGGCATCTCGGAGACCAGCACGGCAGGTAG
>JBARQW010000111.1:0-2861 GCA_049643905.1 Bipolaricaulia bacterium | reverse complement strand
CAGTGCGAGGATCGCCCGCTCCGCGTTCGTCCAGGTCGTTCGCTGCGTGAGGATCGCACCGACGATCACTTCGAACGGATCGTCGGCCGGCCACCAGTCCTGCCGGCCGTAGGCATCGCTCAGGGTGCGAAAGAGTGTAAGAAGTCGTTCCTGTCTCATCGGGCCGATCAAGGATACCCGCGAACGGGGGTCCGTCCATTCGATGGAGAGCGGTTGATCTGATAATGAGAATCGTTATCATTATCGGCCTACTCATGACACTCGATCAGCTGGATTTTGGGCAGCAAGCGAAGATCGTCGCCGTCGGCGGCGGCCACGGGCTTCGACGGCACCTTCAACAGATGGGCCTCCATCCGGGAGACGCCGTCTCCGTCTCCTCGCGCGGTGCGTTTCGCGGTCCGCTTCTCATCAGCGTCCACGGATCGCAAATCGCCATTGGGCGCGGCATCGCGCGGAAGATCGAGATCGAGCCGGTCGAGGTCCAACCCTCCGGCGAAAGAGGTGCCCGATGACGTCTCGAACCTCATCTCAGATCACGGATCGTCTTCGGGAAGCCGGGAAGCGTGTCACTGGGGAGCGAAGGCTTCTGTTCGACATCATCGCCCGAAACCCCCATCTCGACGCATCGACCATCTACCGGTTGGCGACCGACGTGAACCCGAGAATCGGCCTTGCCACGGTCTACCGCACTCTCAGTCTCCTCGCAGAGCTTGATCTGGTCGACGTCAGCGCTCTCGGGGAAGCTCACGGGCACTATGAGATCCGCGGCGACGACCACGTCCACATGATCTGCCTCCGCTGCGGCGTCGTCCGGGAGGCCTCTCCCCTTGGCGACCCGCGATCGCTTGGCGAGGCCGAGGACTTCGAGGTCCTCCAGGCTCGTCTGGAGCTGGTCGGCTACTGCCCGGCCTGCCGACGGGATTCCGAGTCGTCGGGCCGGCCGTCCCAACCGGAAGGCAAGTAGCAGTGATCCGCATCGCCCTCGTCGGCCAGCCGAACTGCGGCAAGAGCACGATCTTCAATCACCTCGTGGGCTACAAGGCGCACACGTCGAACCTCCCCGGCACGACGGTTGAGTACCTGGAGAGCCAAGCGCTGATCAACGGCGCGCACGCGGAGGTGATCGACCTTCCCGGCGTGTACTCGCTGACCTCCCTCGACGAGGCCGAGGCGCACGCGCGCGACTACCTGCTGGACGAATCGATAGACGTCGTCTTCAACATCGTCGACGCCTCTCTCCTGTCGCGAAGCCTCGAGCTGACGCTTCAGCTCCTCGAACTCGGGATTCCACTCGTCGTCTGTCTGAACATGGAGGACGAGGCGAGACGGAAAGGGATCCGGATTGACTCCGAGGCGCTCGCGGCGATCCTCGGCGTTCCCGTCGTACCCGCGATCGCCGTTCGCGGCATCGGCGTACGGGATGCCGCGGCCGCCTGCATCCAGACGGCACGCGAAGGCCAGCACGCACCGCCACCGCAGTACGGTCCCGACATTGAGGAGACGATCAGCACGCTCGAAGCGGAGGTTCGGCAGACGATGACCGATGCCCTCCCACACACGCCGCGGCTGATCGCCGTGAAGCTCATCGAGCGCGATCCACACTTCATCGCCCTCGCCCAATCGAGCGGAAGCGGTCTCGCGAAGCGTGCTTCGGACCTATCAGAGGATTTCGCGGCACGGCGAGGGAGAACCTCCGACGGCGTCCTCTCTGCCGAGCGCCACGCACAGGCGATGGAGATCTTCGAACGCGTCTCGACCGTCGGGAAGCCGATCGTCGGATTCCGCGATCGGATCGACGCGGTCCTCATGCATCGCACGATCGGACTCCTCGCCCTCGGCGCGATCCTCTACGGGCTCTTTCTGTTTGTGTTCAAGGTCGGGTCGCTCGCCGAAGGGCCGCTGATCGGCCTGTTCGATCGCGCAGTCGCGCTTCTGGGGACCGCGCTACCTGAGGGAACCGTCGCGTTCGCCGCCGTGTCTGGCCTCATCCAGGGGATCGGCGGCGCCCTCGGTATCGTGCTTCCCTATCTCGTGCCGTTCCTCATCGGCCTCGCGGTGCTCGAGGACATCGGCTACCTCCCACGAGCCGGCTATCTGATGGACGGGTTGATGCATCGGATCGGGCTTCACGGCAAATCGATCATCCCGTTCATCCTCGGGTACGGATGCAGCGTGCCTGCGATCATGGCGACAAGGATTCTGGAGTCGAGACGCGATCGATTCATCACAGCGATGCTGACCACCATGGTCCCCTGCGTCGCTCGGGCGACGATCATCTTCGGATTGATCGGCTACTTCCTCGGGCCGCACTTGGCGTTCTTGCTGTACGTGATCAACCTCGTCGTGATCGCCATCGTCGGGAAGGTTCTGACACGTCTCGCGCCGAGCGTCACGCCGGGGCTGATTCTCGAGATCCCGTCCTACAAGGTTCCCTCGCTACACGTCATCGGCGCGAAAGTTTGGCTGCGAGTCTACGACTTCCTGCGCGTCGCGACTCCGATCCTCGTGTTGGGGAGCGTCGTCCTCGCGCTCCTCGAGGTCGTTCGCGCCACCGACGTGCTGAACCTTGTCGTCTCCCCGATCACCTGGGCTCTCGGCCTTCCCGCGACGCTCGGCGTGACCCTGATCTTCGGAGTCTTCCGGAAGGAACTCTCGCTGGTCATGCTCTTCCAGGCGTTGGGGACGACGCAGGTGTTGACCGTCCTCTCCGCAGGTCAGATGATGACGTTTACGCTGTTCGTCATGTTCTACATCCCCTGCGTCGCCACGCTCGCCGTCTTGAAGCGCGAACTCGGATGGAGCCAAACGGCCCTCGTTGTTGCTGCAACAACCGCGATCGCCCTCATCATCGCTTTGCTCGC
>JBARQW010000110.1:0-2617 GCA_049643905.1 Bipolaricaulia bacterium | reverse complement strand
CTGACTCGTCTTGCTGCCGCAGGCCAGAGGACACTAGGAGTGATGATCGGAACTCACGCCCCCGGATTGGCTTCGCGCCACCTCCGAATTGAGTATTGCGTCCCCGGAGCTCCATGGCTCGACGGAGTGCCGTATCCCATGCGCATGCGAAGTGCCTGCCCGCTAGTCGAGAGCTTCGAAAGGAGGTCGCAGCGCGAAGGACAACACGGCGCTTGCGGAAACACACCGTGAGTACGGCTACACGCTGAAGGAGATCGCTGACCACCTCGCAGTTCACGACGCCATCATCAGTCGCCGATAGAGGAGACACGAGTGAGCAGAACCTGCAACTTCCTGATGTTAGATTGCAAGACTTGACCCCTTATCCGTTCCAAGCGGGGCTCACGTTGACCGGCTCGTTCCTTCCATCCGCCACAGGCGGCGAAGCCAGCTACCGCGTGAGTGCGACCTACGCGTTCGGAAACCAGGACCTGCTGCCGTTTGTCTCAGAAGACACCGGTCTTGTCTGTTCCGGCGACACCTGTTTCGTGCCATAGCAGCTCAGGCTTTCGGAGGCAGCTCCGCTCGCGCGTCGTTGCCGGATCGGTGAATTCGACCGCTTGTCCGCTCGTTGGGCTGAACTGGAGCGCGAACGGATCGGGGATAGGTCACGTTGTTTCGCTAGCAGGCGCCCATTGGGAGACGGGTATCGAGGCTCCGGGGTTCCGAGAAACACCAAGAATAAAGACCTGACCCCAAACCCCAATTCGTAGGCGCCGTGCCACTCTGGCAAGACGCGGTGGATCTCGCCGCTCAGCAGAGCCGCTCGACCCGTCTCTTCATCGACGAACACGCCCGTAACCTCGGCCCCTACACAAGCCTCAGCCGACAAGGCGAATCACCTCAGGCTCTCACCCAATCTTCGGTCCAGTTCCCGGGGTGAAGGTCACGCCTTGTTCAACTCAGATTGGATGATTGCTTCTCCGATAATGCCCAGGAAGAACTGGAGCAGGAACGCCGCCGGAGCAGACATGCCCCTATTCGTGACGTGTTCGACACCGACGCAGAACTTCCATAGCCAGTACCAGTTCGCGATCGGGATGATGATGAGAATCGCACTGGGGATCTGCGCGCCAGCCGAGTTCATCTCCGTCTTCGTACGCACCAGCCAGTACAGCGAATAGATTCCGAACGTCACAAATGGTAGCAGGAAAACCGCTGCTGGACTACGTCTCGTCATGGAGAACTCCCTTCGTGATCCGACTCTTTCTCCTCACCCATCGGTGGCCTCAGGCCACCGATGGCCGTCTCTCGCGATTACCTAGTACACAGCTGAAAGCAGCGCAATGCCGAAGCACGCGGTGACGAGCACCTGGAAGAGGAACAGGCCTCCCAAAGCAAGCCCGGCCACTGCGAGACCTCGCCCTCGCTTCCTAATCCCCATGGAACCAAACACGATGGCCAGAACAGCCCCGACAACGCTGATGGGCCAAAGCCACAGGAATGAGAAGAACCAACAGGCAACACCAAAGATGAGAGCGGGGATGCCGTAGTTAGGTCCGGTTAGCTGGCTGGACACGGTGACTCTAGTCGTGCTGCTCACAGAACGACCGCACGCCACGCAAAACACAGCGTCATCCACAAGCTCCCTCCCGCAGTGGGGACAGTACATGTGCCCCTCCATCAGTCGATGGACCAGTCGGTGACGACCAATCCTTCGCTGTCCCGCATCGTACCAACGACAATCACGATGAAGTCGACGAAGGCCCACAGTCCGAATCCCCCCAGCGTGAAGAGCATGAGAAGGCCTGTGCCAACCTTGCCGAGGTAGAAACGATGTACTCCAAGCACGCCCACGAACCACGCCAGGAGTGTGGCTACAAGTCTCGACTTTGGGCTGACATGTGGTGGCCTTATCCTGACCGCAGGCGCCCGCAAGCTTCTGCCACACCCGATACAGACAACGGCACCGTCTACAGCTTCCTTGCCGCAATGCGTACAGTACAAGCGCTATCACCCCCTGTTCTGATCTAGTACAGGAAATACCTGTCTCTTGTCAAGTCCGCTCGATCTGCATCTGGGAATCGGGGGGGTACATGCCTTACTTCCGGCTTGAGTGATGGCTTGTGCTCTACGAAACGCGGGCTCAGATCTTCGCTCTTGAATCCCAGGCGTCCGTCGCTTCGGCTTGTCGACTCAAGATCAAGGGAGCAGTCCCGCTCGTGTGCGACCGCAACCTTGCGATAGACTGGGCTGCGGCCCGCGCAGGTCACGGAGGTCGAATGGAAGCTCAGCTACGGCGAGTTCGGATCGTTCTTATCGGTCTCGGGAATCTCGGGCGTCGGTTCGTCGGCCTCCTGGCCGACAAGCGAGAGGAGCTGATCGCGTCGTTCGGACTCGAGTTCGTCCTGGTCGCGGCGGCCGATTCGAAAGGGGCTGCCGTCTCCCCGCAAGGTCTCGATGGGCGCACGCTCGTCGCTCTCAAGGAGCGAGGCGAGTCGGTCGCAGCGCTCCCCGGCGTCGGACGCCTTGGCATGACGGGACTCCAGCTGCTCGAAGCGGTTGACGCCGACGCTCTCTGCGAGGCCTCTCCCGTCCACATCGAAGCGGGGGCTGAACCCGGCCTATCGCACATTCG
>JBARQW010000109.1:0-23755 GCA_049643905.1 Bipolaricaulia bacterium | reverse complement strand
ATTGCCGGGATGCTTCTGACAACGGACGCGCTCGTCGCTGAGATCAAGGCGGACGAGCCCCCGATGCCGGCGATGCCGCCGGGCGGCGGGATGTACTAGCCCGAAGACACACCCGGGCATTCGGTTGCCATCGCCCCTTCCGCTGACTACGATCGAGCGGAAGGGGCTTATCTTTTATGGATCAACGACTCGGACTCGCACTCGGAGGTGGCGGAGCCAGAGGCCTTGCGCATCTAGGCGTTCTCATCGCCCTGCAGGAAGCCGGCGTGCCGATCGAGGCGATCGCGGGAACGAGCATGGGCGCCGTCATGGGAGCGACCCGGGCGATCGGAGCCGATCTCAAGAAGATCCGAACCGTTCTCGGCTGCCTGAACCTCAACGAGATCCTCCAGGTAACGGACAGCACGCTTCGCGAGCTGCAGAAGATCATCGGGCGGAGCGTCGTCGAGTACGTCCGCGGCTCGGCGTGGCGCCAGGAGGAGGCTCGGCCGCACGATCTGGCCAGGTTGCGCGAGCTTTTCTCGCTCCTCACCGCAAGGAAGTCGTTCGCCGATGCACAGATCCCGTTCGCCGTCGTCGCCACCGATCTGGAGACCGGGGAGCGAGTAGTCCTGCGCGAAGGACGGCTCGCTGAGGCGGTGACCGCGAGCACAGCTGTGCCGGGGGTCTTCTCGCCGGTGGCTCGCGACGGCCGATTCCTCATCGACGGCGGAGTCGTCGACAAGCTGCCGATCGACGTTGTCGTCGAGATGGGGGCCAATGTGGTCCTCGCCGTCGACACCGGCGCGCCGCTCTCTCGTGAAATTGCGACCTGCCTCGACGCGCTGCTTCAGTCGCAGCGCGCCACGTCCCATCACCTGACACGCGTGCAGCTTGAGCGCTCGTCAGAAAGACTCGACGGACGTCTGCTCGTGCTGCGCCCTGACGTCGGTTGGATCAAGATGTTCGGATTCGAGCACTCCGAAGAAGCGATCGAGGTGGGCGCAAACGAAGTCCGCGCCCACCTCGACCAGATCCGCGCACTCCTCGAGACAACCCCACCAGGGGACTAGGTTCCGTTTCGAATGTCCAGCGCGCCTGACCTCGCTGCAGCCGCGTACCCATCAGAATCTGTCACGAGGACAAATAGGTAGTAGACGCCATCCTCGTGCTCGATGGTGTCCCATGCGAATGATCCTGTGTTCGCCAGATCGCCAACCAGGATCACGCCCGGCGAGTCGGCGGTGGTCAGCTCTTCTCGTGACAGGATGATCGATACGGGAAGCGCCGCGTCATCACCATCCGGATCCGATGCTAGCCACTCGACGACAACCGTGCCGAATACCTCTCCCTCAGGGGGACCCATTACTTGAACGTACGGAACCATGGTCCGCATGACCGTCACTCCGTTCACGGATCGCGGAGTTCCATAGAGAAGATTCCCATCCGCGTCAAGTCCGTCCATCGCAAACTCCGACGCGTTGGTCCCCCATGCCACGTCATTAAAGGGCGGATGGAAGCGCTCCATTGTGGCATACGGTAGAGAGCCATCGGCTGCCAGCCCGGCCGGCCAACCGGACTCCGCCGCCAAGATCTGATCGACGATCTGCCCATCCGGATCGGTCAAGACCAAATCCTCTCCCGCATTCGAGAGGCCGCCTGTGTAGATCAGATCGGCCTCCAAGTCCGACACGGTCGTGTCGTCCGTGCGTTCCAGTAGAAAGAACCCTCCAGGGGCGATGATCGAACGGCGAACCTCGAGAGTAGCATCCGCTACTTCCCCCAAGTGGATGACGCCCCCGTCAATCGTAAGCGTCCAGCCCGTCAGATCGACGGTGATATCCGTTACGTTCAGTAGTTCGATCCACTCATCGCTCGCGTTCGCCTGTGTTCCCGCCCACGCAATCTCGTTGATCACCACTTGCGCAGAGGCGGCGAAGCCTGCGGCGACAAACAGCAACGCCAAGGCCACGCGCACTCCGATCCTTCGTACAGATCCGGCTTTCATCCAATGCCTCCTTTGTTTTCTCCTTGCAGAGAATCACTTGTCTGAGAGGACAGGATATCCCCATCCCTCTCTTTTGGCAAGCCGGTTGCTCCCTGCCGAGAGCGTGCGTAGAATCGCACGAAGCAATACGCCGTCCTCAACTCGGAAAGGAGTACCGTGCTCGTCAGGACCTTCCACACTGGGGGAGACAGGAATCTCGCCTACCTCATCGCCGATGAGGCGTCTCGAGAAGCCGTCGTCATCGATCCCTCCTATTCGCCGTCGGACATCGTCGCGTTCGCCGAAGCACAGAGTTACAGGGTCGTTTACGTTTTCTGTACCCACGATCATCACGATCACACCAACGGGAACACCGAATTCGAGCAGAAGACGGGCGTCTCACCGCTGCTCTTCGGAGGTCGAGATCCCAAGAGCGGAACCGTTGTCGAGGGGGGCGCAGCCTTCGCAATCGGAGACCTGAGTGTCCGCATCTTGCACACGCCGGGACACACGACCGACTCGATCTGCATCCACATCGGTGACGCGCTGTTCACCGGAGACACCCTGTTCGTCGGGAAGGTCGGGGGAACCGACCTCGGCGAGGGCGCGGAGCGCCAATACACATCTCTTCACGAGGTCCTGCTGAAGCTCCCCGACGAGACCCGCATCTTCCCAGGCCACGACGTCGGCGCCGCTCCCGAATCGACGATCGGAAGCGAGCGAGAGACGAATCCGTTTCTCCTGCGCGGTGACTTGGATTCGTTCATCGAGCTGAAGCGCAACTGGGCCGCATACAAGAAGGAGCACGGGATCGAGTGAAACCGTGGTATGAGACCGCCTTCGGAAGCGAGTACCTCGACCTCTATCCTCACAGGAACGATGAGGAGGCGCGGGCTGACGTCGAGGCGATCATCGGACTGATCAACCCGTCGCGCGTCGAACCCCTTCTGGATCTCGGTTGTGGCGCGGGACGCCACCTCCTCGCCCTCTGCCGTGCCGGCTTCCTCGACCTGACCGGCCTCGACCTTTCGAAGGAGTTGCTCGGCGTCGCCTGCGAGCGTTTGCGGGATGCCGGCTGCGAGGGGATCGATCTCGTCTGCTGCGACATGCGCAGGATTCCCCGTGGAGGAGGTTTCGGGACGGTCCTCTCCCTGTTCACGACCTTCGGCTACTTCGAAACCGACGCGGAAGATGCCGCCGTCCTCGCCGCTGTCTACGAGGCGCTCCGACCCGGCGGGCAGTTCTTGCTCGACACGCTGAGCCGCGAGTGGACGATCGAGAGCCTCGTTCCCGAAGAGGAAGCGAAGCACCGAGGGAGGCAAGTCCACGTCCGTCGAGCCGTCACCGATGACGGGCTGCGCGTCGAGAAGGTCATCCGGACTCTGGGCGATGCCTCGAACGAGGATCGGGTCCATCGGGAGTCCGTCCGCATGTACTCGCCGGACGAGCTCGCAAACATGGCCGGCGAGGCAGGATTCGTCGAACTCCGGATTTGCGGTTCGCTTTCCGGAGAGCCACACGGCCCGGGGAGCCGTCGGCTCGTCCTCGTGGCCCGCAAGGGAGGATCGGGGTGATCTCCCAGATCGACCCTCGACTCGTCTATCCGGAGAGCGTCCTCTTCCACGACTACGTATCGGAGACAGAGCCGGCGCTCAGGCTCTTCGAACGCGATCCGACCAACTTCTCCGAAGCGGCCAGTGAGATAAAGACCCGAAGCTTCCCGAGAGAAGAGATCTCGGAGAGGCTTCGCGTCTACAACGAACGACTCGGGGCGTCCGCGAAGGCGCTGGCCAACGTTGATGCCCTCGGGCGACCGTCGACGCTCTGCGTGATCGGCGGACAGCAGGCCGGATTCCTTGGCGGGCCAGCGTATACGGCCTACAAGATCCTGTCCGCCCTTCGCGTCGCCGCCAAACTGGAGGATGAACTGGGCGTTCGTGTGATCCCCATCTTCTGGCTCGCAACGGAAGATCACGACTTCACCGAGATCAACCGAGCTCTCTTCCTCGACGATGATGGTTCGATCCGGAAGGTCTCATTTCCGTCCCCGAAGCGCGGGCATCCGATCGAATCCCTTCCGATTACGCAGGAGATTCGACAGGCTGCCGACGAGGTGTTCGCCCGCTTCCCGGAGAGCCTGGCCGATGTGCGCAACCTTTTCGCGCCGGGAGATGAGGACGACTACTCGATCTGGCACGCGCGCATCTGGTCTCGGCTCTTCTCGGGCGACGGCCTCGTCCTCGTCGAGCCCCGGATCGTCCGGTCCCTCTCCGGCCAGTTCTTCCATGATGTGCTCTCCCGTTTCGAAGAGGTCTCCGCCGCCCTTCGCCTCGGCCGAGATCTCGTCGTCCAGTCCGGCTACGATCCGCCCCTTGATCCGGACCGCGTCGGTCGTCCGTTCCATTTCGAACCGTCGGGCTCCAGGATCCGCATCGATGATCCGAACGAACACGCGGCGGCGGCGCTTCAATCTCCCGAGAGCTACTCCGCGGACGTTGCCCTCCGCCCGATCCTTGCAGACACGCTCTTCCCAACGGTCGCAAGCGTTCTCGGACCGAGCGAGCTCACGTACCACGCCATGCTGCGTCCCCTCTATCGAGTGTTTAATGTTGCCCAACCCGTCTTCGTCCCGCGACACGGCTACACGCTCCTCTCGCAAGCTGAGAGCGAGCTTCTTCGACGTCTTGAGGTTCCGATCGAGTGCGCGCTGGCGGATGGATTCGATCCAAAGGAGATTCTCAAGGGCGCCTCCTCGGCAACGTTGCGAAGCGCGTTCGGCGAGACTCGTCGCGGCGTGGAATCATCGCTTGCTGCTCTCCTTCCGTCGCTTCAGGAACTCGATCCAGGCCTGGAAGCGCGCTGGCGCCAGACGGCGAGTCATGCGGGTCAGGCGATCGATCGCCTCGAAGACCGCGCCGTGCGCGCCGACCTCGCGCGAAGCGGCCTCTCTCCAAAGCGCCTCCAAGCGCTGGGAACGTCGCTTCGCCCGGCCGGGAAGCCACAAGAGCGGGGCCTTTCGTTCGTCCACTTCGCCGCGCGGTTCGGAGTAGAATGGATTCATGATCTTCCCGGTTCGGAGCATCCGGACCGGTTCGCACACTACGCTGTGACGATTCGAGGAGGGGAATGAACTCGGTCGACGTGTTGGCCTTTGGGGCACATCCCGACGACGTGGAGATCGGCTGTGGCGGAACGCTGCTCAAGCTCACCGATGAAGGGAAGCGCGTCGTCATCGTGGACCTCGTTCGAGGTGAGCTGGGAACGCGCGGGAGCACGGAGATTCGAGCGCAGGAGGCGGCGGCAAGCTCCGAGATCCTCCGCTTGACGGCGCGCGAGAACCTGGAGCTGCCGGACGGGCACGTCCGCGCGGACCTTGAGGCCAAGCAGAAGGTGGTCGAGGTCATCCGTCGCTGGCAACCGGAGGTCGTCTTCCTCCCGTACTGGATCGACCGCCACCCGGATCACGCGCGTGCGTCCGAGTTGGTGTACGAAGGGGCCTTCCTAGCAGGGCTTCAACGCTTCGAAACGGATCAGGAGAGCCATAGGCCGTCGCGCCTCTTCTACTTCATGGGTTGGGGCGCCTTTGAACCGACGTTCATCGTCGACATTTCCGCGCAGTTCGACCGAAAGATGGAGGCCATCTACGCGTTCTCGACCCAATTCCAGCCTGAGGCGTCGACCGACCCTCAAACCCGGCTGACCGCTCCGAGTACGGACTGGAGAATCCGCAGCCGGGCGGCCCACTTCGGCTCGTTGATCGACGTGCGCTACGGAGAGGGGCTCCTCATTCGCGGACGTCTGGAAGTCGAGGACCCGCTCTCGTTGAGGTTCAGGACCTTCTAGTAGAGGGGGCACGTTCATGCGCATCGGAATCTGCTGCTATCCGACACACGGCGGGAGCGGTGTCGTCGCCACCGAGCTCGGCAAACACCTTGCGGCGCGCGGCCACGACATCTCGTTCATCAGCTACGAAACGCCCTTGCGCCTCGATCCTCTTCCGGAGGGCGTCAGTTACCACGAAGTGGAAATCGAGCAGTACCCGCTCCTGAAGCACTTCCCCTACACGCTCGCCCTTGCGTCGAAGATCGCAGAGGTCGCGAGGCAGAAGGAACTCGACGTCATCCACGCGCACTACGCCGTCCCGTTCGGAACCGCCGCGCTCCTCGCCAAACAGATCGTCTCAGAGCGGCCGCTCAAGATCGTCATGACGCTCCATGGGACCGACATCACCCTGGTCGGAAACAACGCCTCGTTCAAGCCGGTGACGAGAATGACGATCGAGCAGGCCGACGCAGTGACCGTCGTTTCGAACTTCCTTCGGGAGGAGACGTATCGCCAATTCGACGTAAAGCGCGATCTTCGCGTGATCTACAACTTCATCGATCCGGAGCGGCACGAGAGCGAGCCGTGTCCGTGCATCCCGGGCTGCTCGCGGAGGACCGAGAAGACGCTGATGCACATCTCAAATTTCCGTCCCGTCAAGCGGATCCGCGACGTCGTCACCATCTTCGCCAAAGTGAATGCCGCGATCGACAGCCGGCTGATTCTGATCGGTGATGGACCGGACACGCCGGTCGCGCGCGAGATCGGCGAGGAGCTCGGCGTCCTCGATCGAATGAAGTTCGTCGGCGTCGTCGACCGCGTCGCTCCCTTGCTGAATGCCGCCGACCTCTTCCTCCTGCCGAGCAGCACCGAGAGCTTCGGTCTAGTCGCTCTCGAAGCGATGGCGAGTGGGGTCCCCGTGATCGCAAGCGATGTCGGGGGGATACCGGAAGTCGTAAGACACGGCGAAACGGGATACCTTGCGGAAGTCGGCGATGTCGACAAAATGGCCGCGTATGCCGTCGAGCTCCTCCGCGACGACGCCGCACGGTGCCGCTTCGGCCAGGCGGCTCGCGATCGAGCCCGCGAGATGTTCAACTACCAGTCGATTGTTCCCCAGTACGAGGCAGTCTACGAAGCCTTGGCCACGGAAGCGTAGCCGGGCGCACCGCGATCCCCCGGAGATGTCGACGTCTCCCCATCGATCGCACGAATCGCCCCGCTCTGCCGGGTGTAGGTGAGAGCGGCCCTTCCGCTGCACGGGAAGACGCCTGAGTCGAAGGCACTACGTGAGAAGAGGAGAATGATGTCGAAAAGGAACGGAGTCCGGGCGTCCGCAGTCCGCGTGGTCGTCGCCGGTGCAGTCCACGTCGTCTTGGTCTTCCTACTAGGGTCCGTCGCCCTTGCCGCCGCCCAGTACGAGATCGACGTCAACGTCGACTGGGACGGGGGAACGTTCGCAGGGACAGCGCATGTCACGGCGGAGAACAACACCCTGAGATCGATTGACGAACTCGTCTTCCGCCTGTTCCCAAACGACGACGTCATCTACGGTGGAGCATCGCTCCGCGTCGCCGAGGTATCGGTCGCCGGGGAAGCAGTCGAGATCGGCGTGCAATCGGACGCCACCGTCCTGCCCATCCTCCTTCCAGTCTCTCTCCCGCCCGGCCAGACGGTCGGCGTCACACTGAACTTCCACGGCACCGCGGGGCCCTCGACCCTCGACGCGCCTGCCGGGACAGCCGGATACGGCATCCTCACCAAGAATCCGCGTTCTCTCGTCCTGACGGCCTTCTATCCGATCCTCGCCGTGCTCGATGACGGCGGTTGGCAGACCGATCCGACGTGCGGATTCGGAGACGCGCTGTGGAGCGAAGCGGCCGACTACTCCGTGACCGTGACGACGACCGAGACACTCGCTCCGGCCGCCTCCGGGAGACTCCTCTCGTCGCAGACGGAAGACGGGCTCTCGGTCCACCGCTTCGCGGCCGAGTCGGCCCGCGACTTCTCGCTCGTTCTCATGCGTGGCTATGAAGAGTCGGAACTGCAGTCCGGCAGCCAGACACTCCGCGCATGGTTCACGCCCTCCGAGCGGACTGCCGCGCAGAGAACCTTGGAGCTCGCCTCCCGAGCTCTCGAGCTTTTCGCACGTCGCATCGGCCCACTCCCTTTCGATGAGATCGAATTCGTCGAGGTTCCGCTCCATCGAGCCGCCGGTGTCGAATTCTCGGGAGTGATTCTCGTCGCCAGCTCCTACGCCCTTCGCCCTTTCGACCCCTTTTACGACATCATCGTGTCACACGAGATGGCACATCAATGGTTCTACGCCGTCGTCGGGAACAACCCCTCCGCCAGTCCGTGGCTCGATGAGGGGTTGGCGACGTACCTCTCCAACGTCTTCCTTGAAGAGACTTCGAGCGAAGAGGCGAGGGAGGTCGAGGTTCGCACCTGGCAAGACAAGTACAGATCTGCTCGTTCGCTCTATCCGGATCTCGCGGTCGGTGACGCGGCATGCAGCTTCCCAACCGCGTCCATCTACAGCAGCTATGTCTACGATGGCGGCGCCTGGTTCCTGCACGCCGTCCGCAACGAGATCGGCGACGACGCCTTCTTCGCCGCCCTCTCCGCCTACTATGACATCGGGGGAATCGGAACGGAAGACTCGCTCTTCGAAGCATTCGAAGACGCTTGTGATTGCGATCTCGCCGCCCTCTTCGAGTCGTTCGGCTTCGGGGTGGAGTGATCCCTCACCAAAGGGAACTTGGGCCCGGCCCTTCGTGTATGTAGAGTACTTGGGCCAAAGAGAAAAGGAGGCACCAATGAGAGTGCGTAACGTTGTCGTAGCACTTGTTGTCTCATCCATACTTGTCGGCGCAGTCGTCTGGCTGACAGCCGGCGACACACTTCCCTTCAAGCAAACCGAGTACTACATCTTCCCGTTGGGGGGGACCCTCATCGATCTCGAGTCGCTCTCCGCGTCGGCCAAGGCCGATGAGTACACCGTCATTCGCTACGACGGGAACAGCGTGGTCGCCTATGCTGGAGAGAGCCTCGCAACGGAACCGGTCGACGTGCTCCTTGCGAGCGGCCGTCTCCTCATCGTCGACGCGGGGCGATTCCTGCTTCGTGTCTCCGGCGAGGCCGTCATGTACGCCGTCCGTCCTTCACCGGTTGGGCTCGAGCTCGTCTTCTCGCCACACGAAGATCTCTCGATCGATGCCGTCGTCGCGGTTCTCCAAGACCTACAGCAACTCGGAATCATTGGAGATGAGGTCGATTTCGGCTTCCAGTCGTTCGCCAAGGACGATCTCAAGGGCCCGGCGCCGCCTGCCGGTGCGAGGATCGAGTCTGACCTGTACTGGCTGGCCGTTGCCGAGGACTGGCACGCGTTCGCAGCCTTCAAGAGCCTCACACTTGTGGGACTGCGTGTGGAGGTTGTCGCCGAGAAGCTTCCGGGAAGCGGGATTCCGGTCGAGTACGCTGGATACGTGACAAGCGAATCCGAGTCGCTCGCCAGACTCCTCCTCCCCATCGACCAGCTCGTATCGCTCGCAACGTCAGGAAGCGTCGGCCTGGTTCGGCAAGCGTACGAACCGGTCGCACCGTAGGAGGAGCTGATGAGAAAGAGGGTTCTGCTGCTGCTGGCCATCGTCGCGTTCGGAGGAGTCTCTGCGGCGGGGCAGGAGACATTCACTGTCGGCATCGACCAATCGACCGTCGCGGAGTGGAATTCGATCGTCGCGACATTCGAGCAGGAGACGGGAATCGGCGTCACCGTTCAGCGGTACCCGCAGAGCAGCGTCGCCCAGCAGGTGGTCTTTCAGGCCTGGTCACATTCCGGAAACCACCACTTCTTCATGATTCCGGAGAGCTGGGGGGGCAGCCTTTCCACGTACCTCACCGATCTCTCGGACGTTGCAGGCGAACTGACTGCCGCTGGGGTCACGCCCGTATCCTTCTCCGGGCGCGCGCTCGGCGTCCCTCTCCCTTTCGCTTCGGGATGGTTCCTTTCGGTCGTCGAATGGCCGGAGGATCGAGAGGCGGCACTCGCCTTCCTGATCGCCGCAGCGGGAGGGGAGCGTTCGCAAGGCGCCACGCCAACGCTCCCGGCGACCGCCTCGCCGGTTGCAGTCGCGGCGCTGGCGACGGAGAAGATCGCGCGTTCGAACCACAATCCCAAGATCGACGGCGCCCTCGGCGTCCTGCTCGCGGCGGCCGAGGCGACGCTCACAACTGCCGCTGCGCAGATCACTGGCTTTCTCCCTTCGTCTGCCAAATCGGCCATCGAGGGACTCGCCCAGACGTTCGGGATTCCCTTCTCTTCGGCGACCGCCTCTGTGACCGTTGTCCTTGAGCCCCAGCCGGGAGGTGGGGCCGCCTCGACCGTCGCGGCGCTGTCGTCACTCGGCATCAGCCCTACGGACATCGACTCATCGACGTCGCTGGTCAAGGTCACCGTACCTCTGACGCAACTCTCGGCACTGACGAAGCAGCTCACCGGCGTCTCGTTCTTCCGTGCCCCCTACGTACCGTTCCCGCTCGGGACGCCGACCGAAGGGACGGCGGCCATCGGGGCCGACGCGTTCCATGCAGCCGGGATCACGGGCACGGAGACCAAGGTTGCCGTGATCGATCTCGGGTTCGTCGGCCTCACGCAGGCTCAGAGCCGCGGTGACCTGCCGTTCTCCGTCGTCCAGAAGGATCTGACGGGAACCGGCTTGATGACCGGCTTCTCCCACGGGACGGCCGTCGCCGAGGTCATCCACGACATCGCGCCAGGCGCGCAGCTCTATCTGATCAAAATCGCCGACGAGATCGACCTCGATCAGGCAGTGACCTATTGCTTGAGCAACGGGATCGACGTGATCAACCACTCACTCGGCTGGTACAACACGAATAACTACGATGGGCTCGGTACGATCCCCGACATCGCGCGCCGCGCGACGATGGGCAATATCCTCTGGGTCAACGCCGCAGGAAACGAGGCCCAGAGCCATTGGGAAGGGACCTTCGTCGACGGCGACTCGGACGATTGGCTCGACACGTCCATCTCGCTCTACGCATCGAGCGGCTCTCAGGTCGTCCTCTACCTGACGTGGGATGAGTGGCCGGCGGCCTCGACCGACTACGATCTGTATCTCTATGACCCATCGAACGCGATCGTCGCCTCGTCGACCAAGTATCAGACCGGCGTCGAGGAGCCGACCGAGTCGATCCAGGTGAGCGCCCCGCAGAGCGGGACGTACACCGTCCGGATTCAGGGCGTCGGCTCGAGGAATCTCGAGCTGTACAGCGTGTATCAGAACTTGTCGCCGGCGATCGCGGCCAGCTCGGTTCTTGCGCCTGCCAACGCCTCCCAGGTCATCGCCGTCGGTGCGATAGACCACTCGATCTACACGACAGGACCTCAGGAGTCGTTCAGCTCGCAAGGACCGACCAACGACGGGCGAACGAAGCCGGATCTCGTCGCACCGGACAACGTGACGACAGGAACGTCTCCCTACACAGCGTTCCCTGGAACGTCCGGATCCGCACCGCACGCCAGCGGAGCCGCCGCGCTCCTCTTGTCGCAGCAGCCGACGCTGAGCGAGCCGGCTCTCCGAGCGCTCTTGCTCTCTCAGACGATTCTGATGGGAAGCGCCAACGTCTACGGCAACGGGCGCCTCTTCCTCCAGCCTCCTGCGTCCCCCAACCAGCTCCCGACGGCCGCCTTCAGTTTCTTGCCTTCTTCACCGACGGTCGGGGCGACGGTCTCGTTCAATGGAGGAGCCTCAAGCGACGTGGACGGCGCGATCGTCAGTTACACATGGGACTTCAACGGAGACGGGTTCACCGATGCGATCGGCCTGTCTGTAACATACGCGTTCCCAACAACGGGCGCGTACTCGGCCCGTCTTACGGTGACCGATGATGACGGCGCAACCGATACGGAGACCCGCATCATCAACGTCGGCCCGTCGGCCAATCAGGCGCCGACGGCAGCGTTCTCGTTCTCGCCGCCGGCGGCGCAGCCGAACGAATGGATCTCGTTCAATGCGAACTCTTCGACGGACGTCGATGGGACGATCACCGGATACAGCTGGAACTTCGGAGACGGAACGACCGGTTCCGGGGTGACGGCCTTCCACCGATACTCGAGCGCCGGAACCTACACGGTCCAGCTCGTCGTCACCGACGATGACTCTGCCACAGGTTCGACCAGTCGCCAGGTCGTCGTCCAATCGGCCGCGGCACCTGATCTGACCGTCTCGAGCATGACCTTCTCGCCGTCAAGCCCCGTTGTGGGACAGACGCTGACGTTCACCGTCACCATCCAGAACATCGGGAACGCGAACGCGGGCGCTTTTCGCGTCCGTCTTCAGGGAGCCGCGACGGCGACGCAATCCTACATCTCGAGTCTCTTTGTGGGTTCGTCGAGAACCATTTCTCTGTCGCTCCCGCTCGGCGCAAGCAGCGAGACATTCACCGTCACCGCCGACGACCTCGCTCAAGTGGGCGAATCTAACGAGGGGAACAACACGCGAAGCGTTACTGTGACAGCGTCTGCGCCTCCTCCTCCGGTCGCCGAGGCCGGAGGCCCGTACTCCGGCACCGCGGGACAGCCTGTCTCGTTCAATGGATCCGGCTCGACCGGATCGATCACGTCCTACGCATGGACGTTCGGCGACGGAGGAACAGGAAGCGGGCTTTCCCCGATTCACACGTACGCAGTACCCGGTTCCTACACGGCCACGCTGACAGTGAGCGGCCCCGGAGGCCAGTCGACCGACTTCGCGCAAGTGTCGATCGGGCAACCTCAGCCTTCTCTGTCGGTTCAGCTTTCGCTACCCAAGGCAACATACCAGGTCGGCGAGGCACTCGTCGTCACCTACACGACAAACCGGACGGCCTACGTGTATCTGTGCGAGGTCACGCCCGATAACCGCGTCGTCCTTCTCTATCCCAACCTCTACGAGCGGACGGAGCCCATCTCCGCCGGAACCCACACGATTCCCGGAGGCTTCTATACGTTCCGCGTCTCCGAACCGACCGGACCCGAGAGCCTGTACCTCTTCGCCGCCACCAGCCCGATCCCCGAGTTCCCGACCACGTTCGGCTTCGGGTTCCCGGTGCTGCACTACAACCCCGGCGCGTTCCGTGACGGCGTGATCGCAACCATGCAGGCCCTCGTCCCGAGCGGCGACTGGGACTTCGATACCCTCTCGTTCGAGGTCATTCCCGAGACGCCGACGACGGGAACCCTGCAGGTCATCTCGTTCCCCTCCGGCGCCACAGTGAGACTCGATGGATCCACGATCGGGTCGACGCCGCTCGATCAGACCGGCGTCTCCCCCGGCCTCCACACCGTTCAGATCTCGAAATCCGGCTATCAGACGGAGACGCGTCAGGTGACGATCAGCGTCGGCGCGACCACGACGGTGCAGGTCACTCTCGTCGCGCTGCCGCCGGCCAACCAGCCTCCGAACGCCGCATTCACTCACTCGCCGCCGTCGCCGACCGTCGGTGAGACGGTCAGCTTCAACGGAAGTGGCTCGACCGATCCCGACGGGAGCATCGTCGCATACGAGTGGAGCTTCGGAGACGGGGCAACCGCATCAGGCGCTCTGGTGAGCCACGCGTTTGCTGCCAATCTCACGTACCAGGTGACACTCACCGTGCGCGACGACGACGGCGCGACCGACGCGGTCACGCAGTCGATCACCGTCACTCCATCCGACGATGTTGGCTGGGTTTCGCCGGTCAGCCATGAGGACCCGGCAAGTGAGTGGTCCAATCCCGACTACGTGTACAACAACAACACCAACCCGAACGACGACCCAGGGAGTCGCTTCCAATTTGGATCCGATCAGATGACGGGACCCTACATCTTCTTCAGTGCCCCGGCGGGAGGGATCCAGTCCGATCGGATTCGGTTCCTCGTCGCCGACACCACGCTTGGCGCCCCGAACCTGCTCTGGGAAGTCGATGTGGAGCTTGATGGCGTCTGGACGGACGTCTTCGACGGAGATGCTTTCGTCCACGGGAACATCAACGCCATCGAGTGGACCGAGGTCGCCTTCGCCCAAGGTCTCGTCACTCGGATGCGGTTCCGCACCCACAAGCAAACGACAACGGGCCAGTGGCTTGCCCTCCTGTACGAAGCCGACTTCCGTGACGCGACGGTCCCGTAGGATCAAGCTCTTGAAACGATCGCCCCAAGCGGGAGCAGAGCTCTCGCTTGGGGCACAGACCGCAACACGAAACAGCTTCGTGATCCGGCCGTAGATTGCTCCGATTGACGTCGGAACCCGATTCGTGAGAGAATCAGCCGCTTCGGCACGTCGCGTGCGGATCGCATCAGGTGGATGGAGGTGGGGGAGTGAACGCTGGAAGAACTGCCGCCGTGCTCTGCGTCTTAGGGTTGCTCGTTCTGCTGTGTGCGGCCGGAACCACTGCCCAGACGTCGAGTCCTTGGACATGGGGTCCGATCCTTGGGGCGATCGGAGACGACCGCGCTGTCATTTCGTGGGAGACATCGAGACCTGTCAGCGTCGACCTGCACTACGGGCTCACGCAGATCCATGAGGTGAGTGGGCGCTGGGATGAGACGTTGACGTTCGACCGCCAAGAGGGGAGGGCAGAGATCTGGTTGCGCGATCTGTTGCCCGATACCGAGTATAGGTATCAACTCATCGCCTACGAAGGAGACGCGGTCTATCCGAGCAAGATCGGGGCATTCCAAACGTCCGGCGCCGACGTCCGGTCCTTCGAGTTCATCGTCTACGGACACACGCGCTCCTTCCCTGATCGTCACAAGCTGGTCGCCGACACCATCGCACGCGACGAGACCGATGCCGCTTTCGCTGTTCATGTCGGGGAGATCGTCGAGGCCTTCACTGCAGATCGTGTCTCGAACCTCTACTGGGCGATTGCCGCTTTGGCTCGTTCGACTCCCTATCTGACGGTTGTGGGCGGCGAGACAGCCGATGACGGCGCGTATTTCAGCACGTTTGCCCTTCCTCAGGGAGGCGGGATCTCCGGGGAGCAGTGGTGGGGATTCGACTACGGAGACGTTCATCTGGTCGGGCTGGATTCGACGCTGGCAGACCCAGGCGGCGCTCGCACGCAAGAGCAAGTCGCCTGGCTTCGCCAGGATCTTGCGGCGAGCAACGCGATCCTCACCGTCGTCTTCACGTCGGCCGCGCTGTATGGATCTGCCTACCCATCGGGCAAGAACGAGGCTCTTCTTTCTTTGTGGGAACCCGTCTTCCGTGAGTTCGGCGTCGACCTCGTGCTGAGTGCCGAGATCGGAGGATACGAGCACTTCTACACCCACGGGATCCACCACGTCACGACCGGCGGCGGCGGCGGACCACTCGCAGATCCACCGGACGAGCGAACGCCCGGATTGGTCTTCAGTCGATACGGGACTCTCCATTACGTCCGCGTCACCGTCGCTGATGACGCACTGAGGGCCGAGGCGGTGCCCGTTGCCTCCATCATCGACGATGAGGTCTACCTCACGCCAAGCGGAAGGGCGATCGACACGTTTGTGATTCGGGCGACACCTGAGTGAGTCTGCCGCTGTGAACGCGAATCGCCGCAGGCGATCCGCCTGGTTCGAGTTCGCCGGAAGGCCCCACCTCTAGCAGGCTCCGGCCTGCGATTCGTCGCCAAGGACTCACACGCCTCTCGCAAGGCGGGAGGCACTTGGTCGGGACGCCCGGATTTGAACCGGGGACCTCTTGCGCCCCATGCAAGCACGCTACCAGGCTGCGCCACGTCCCGAAGTCAGCACCGAGTGTACTCCCCATCCGAGGGGGCAACAAACGCCGTGGGCACGGAGCAACGCTGCCGAACGGATTCGATCAGCTCTCCCGGGTCCGCGACGCGCGAACGAGGTCACGGAAGCCTAAGCCCTCGCGATACCTGTCCGCCAACGCGTCGGCCACCTCCGAAGGGAGACCGTTCCGGCGCAACGTACGGCGGAACGCTCGTCGCGCACGCCCCGCCTGGAACAGCGTCCCGAAGAGCCCCGAGGCGATCCTAAGGACCAGCCAGAAGATCAGGAACACGGCGCCGACAACGGCGATCGTCCGTTTCAGTCTCCCTCCCGTTCCTTGCCCATGAAACTGCCGATGTTGATCCCCTTGCCCCCCAAAAGCTCCCGGAGGTTAATCATGTACCCCTTAGCCATGTCCATCGCCTCTTCCTTCGGAATCCCGGCCTCAACCAGCTTCTTGTAGAACGTGGCGACGGCTCCGGCCATGTTCTCGGCCGCCTCAGGCGAATAGATGACGTCCCGAAGGCCGCGCAGAAGACTCGGAACCTTGTCCGCAACGATGCCCAGGACCTCGCGCAGCTCCTCGGCCTTCCCCTCTCCACTCTCAGACCAGTCGTGACTCATTTCGAACCCTCCTGTTCCACATTGAAGAGCCGTATCTTCCTTCCCATTACACTCAGATCTCCACGAACCGGCACTTTGCCGCCTCGGACCCTCGAACCGAGCGAGAAACCCAAGAGGAACGAGCCGACGTCGAGTCGCACAACCGGTTGCCCAAGCGCTTCCGCCGCAACCTGCTTCCACGTAGCGTCGGAGAGCCGTGGGAGGCGCCTGATTTCACCCTCGATCTCGATCTTGAGACGGAGAGTCCCAGCCAGCTCCTCGCGACACGACTCGCAGGCCGCAAGGTGCGCTGTGACACCTTTCGTCTCATCCGACGAGAGCGTTCCGCTCGCGTACCAAGGGATCAACTCGCGAGCACAATTGCAGTCGGTCATGTCAGCGCCTCCGCCAGCTTCCTCTTCGCGTGGAACATCCTCGACTTCACTGTCCCCTCCGGAATCCCGAGAACCCGCGAGATTTCTCCGTATGAAAGTCCTTCGTAGAACGTGAGAAAGACGACTTCTCGCTGGGATTCCGGCAGATCGACCATCGCGCCCGCCACAAGCTTCTGCTTCAGCAGACCGGGAGCCGGATCCGGAGTCACGAGGGCCACGTCCGGAACTCGATCGCCCCTCTTCTCCCTGCGAATGAGGTCGTACGCCTTGTTCCTCGCAATCCCGAAGATCCAAGTCGACACCTTCGATCGAGCCTCGAAGCGCGGAGCGCTCTTCCACAGGGCAATCATCGTCTCCTGAGCAACCTCCTCCGACAGATGCTGGTTGCGGAGAATCGTGAATGCGTACCGAAAGACGCGGTCGGCGAAACGGTCGTAGAGCGTCCGAAACGCGTCCTCATCTTCGTCTGCCACGCGGCGGAGTAGCTGGTGATCGGAGAGCACTCATCCTCCCAACGACGCAGATGCGCGGGCGGCTCCGGGGCCGGGGCCGGCCCTGAATCCGACTGCCTGCACTGGGTTCCGCTCATCATACGTCATGTCTCCAGGAGACCCGTGAGGGGTTTGTCTCAGTCCCTTTGCCGACCTTGAATCCGGCTGGCCTCACGGCCGCTTCGACACGTAGGTCGCGCTCGTTGCCTCGTGGGTTCAATCGAGCGAATCCCGTCCGATTCAGATATCGAGTTGACGCGCTCTTGCGGATCCGCCCTTTCCGCTTCGGCACAGGCGGGAGACCAATGCTCCGATGAATGGTTCAAAGCCTGCCGAGATGCGACCTCTTGCGCAATGCGCCCGAAGGCGGCGTTTCGGCGGAAAGGCGTGACAGGTGGCAGCACGATACCGCAAGCCGAAGCGTCGACCGCACTGGATGGCGAAGCCAGAAGTCTTTGACCTACTCCCCGGCCGCGAGGACCTCAAGCAGTTTCTCGGCCGTGAGACTCAAGGGGTAGCCGGAGAATTGGATGAGGCCGTCGCGGTCGATCAGGAACGTGTGCGGGATACCGACGACCCCGTAGATGCCCCTGACGGCGCGCGCCTCGGCCAATGAACCCCACAGGACATTGAATGTTGGGAATCCCGCCTCGACCAGATGCTCCCGAGCCACCTCGGCGCTTCTGTCAAGACTGACAACGAGGAGATCGACACCCTGATCGGCAAAGCGCTGCTGCAACCCGTGGAGCGCCGGAAAGGTTCTTGTGCACGGCCTGCACCACGTCGCCCAGAAGTCGAGGAGGACAACGCGTCCCTCGTGGTCCGAGAGGGAGACGATTTCGCCATCGAGGCTGACGAGGCTGAAGTCGGGCGCCGGTCTTGGTTCCGTCTCCCCCCCCGAATCGATCATTGCGCCGATGACGACGAGCGCAGCCAATCCGATGAGAATCCATGGTCCGATGTCTCTCACACGTCCCCCTCCGCATACCGAGCGTGATGGGCGAGTGTATCGATCGCGTGATCGGCTCTCAACGGGGACGTTCGTTCACGAGTACCCGGGAGGTATTCTCGAAGCGATCGAGATCCCCGGCATCCGTCTATTCCGGGTAGGCGGATCGAGCCAGGACGCGCCTCAGGATTCCTCCCTCACCTTGAGATGTGATCTCGTTGAGCACGTAGGTTTCCACAGCGCGATTCAGTTCTTCGACGAGGGAACGGTCGTTCGCCGCTGCGATCACAGCGAGACTCTCGAGCATGACAGTGTCGAGGACGTTGTCGCCGTGTGAGTCCATCCGCATCCTCCCCCGCGCGCGCAGCGCGACTCCAAGAGATAGCGGAATCCTTCCCCTCAAGTCAAACGCCAGCTGTCCACTCGCGCAATCGACGCACGCGCACCTCAACCTCAGATGGGAAGAGGTATTGCTTTGCTCAGTTCCGATTCTCCCCGCGAGGCAACACCCCAACAGAAGACAGGTTCCATGCAGGCCGGGAACTTCGTCACCTGGCCACAAGCCCCCTCCTGGTGAAGGACATGCGCCCCTGCACTTCCTTAGACACACATCCCTTCGCCCAGACAGGAGCCGGCTTCGCGCCGCTGGGTATACTCTTGACCCAAACGGTCTACCGAGGTGAGCCGGAATGCCTGAAGCCACAGCAGACTTCGCACGATCCATCGTCGAGGCCTACGCCGACCTCGAAGGGTTCGAGGCCACGCAGACGATCCGTGCTGGCGCGATCCATGTTGCGGCAAGGGTTCGATTCCGAAAGCCCGACCTGTGTACCGTCGAGTTCCAGGATTACAGTAGTCCCCTGGTTGAGCTCGAAGAAAGACTGGCGAACGGCGCCGAATTCACAGGAGAGGAACTCGTCGGGATGTCGCTCTTCTTCGACGGAAAGGCAACGACAGCCTTCGACCCCAGTACGGCGATCGCACTCGAGAGGTCAGCGCGCTCCGTGTACGAACCGCTCCCCGGATTCAGAGCGATCTGCGAACTCGGATACCTCGAAACGCTCACGCGAGATTTCCTCGTTCGGGATGCCGGCAACGAGGCAATCGAGGGCCGCCCAGCACGTCTTCTCGGCATCAAGCCGAAGCAGTCCTACCGGTCTCAGCTGTTGAGAGCCGTCACGTTCCCGCTACAGCGTGCCACGGTCGCGTTCGACGAAGAGACGAAGTTCCCGAAGCGGCTCCGATTCTTCCCTTCGCAAGGGACCTTGCTCGCAACGTTTCTCGGCGCACGCGATCCGATCACGATCGAATACACGAACGTCAGACTCGAGACGCCCGCCTCCACGTCGTTTTCGTTCTCTCCTCCAGAGGGCTCGCGCGTCTTCCGTGAGGAGTTCGTGGATGGCGCAGAGCTGGCGGACCGGATCCCCTTCGGCTGTTCCTTCGATTCACTCGAGCGGCGGGGCTACCGGCTCCTCGATGAGGGCGGGCCTGTCGCGGTTGACGAGGAGAACTCACGAGCCTACTTCACGTTGCGATGGGGATTAGACGAGGCAGGGGCCGAGTCGCGAATCCTGACGCTACGCGCAGGCACCTTCCTCTCGCGAAACATGAGCCGACGTAGGGCCACGATCGCTGAGGCGGGGAAGGCCGTTGTGTTCGGAGACATCGAGGGCCACCTTCTTGACCGCGGCAGACTCTGGGCGGAGCAGATTCCCGACGAGAGCCCGCGGAAAGCGATCGAGGCATCTTGGACGCATGATGAGGTCTTCTGGCTTCTTGCCGGGGACGGAGTGGAAGAGGAGGAACTCGTCGATTTGGCCTCCGCCCTGGCCATGCAGGCGCCTGCGCCTCAGGGAACAGACTCCTCCAACTAGGCGGAACCTTCAGGATTGAGCCCGGAGCAGGACGGCCACCGACGGAACGGTTCGACGCGTTTGCCACGCTTCCGCCCGGCGCGTGTCGTCCTTCGAAACCTGCACACCGACAAGAAGCGCCGCTTGCCTCTCCGCTCATCCCGATCGTGCGTCATTCCACACTCCAGCGCATCCGGCCTTCCACGCCAAGACGGTGTTTCCTCATGCAACCTTCATAGTATAACACTACACATCAGTGTCATCCATATACACGCAGTGTGTCGCGATACATCGCCAACCGTCCCGCGCGCTTTCCGGAGGAGTGGCTTGTCGACGCCTGCTGCCCTACGTATGATCCTCTTCCGTTGGAGATGACCAAGGAACCGATCGACCACATCCGCCTGCTGCGCGAGACGCTCGATCGCCACAACTACCTCTACTACGTCCTCGACGCGCCGGAGCTCCCGGACGAGGAGTACGACGCGCTCCTCCGCCGCCTCGCGGCCCTCGAAGCGGAGCACCCCGAGCTGGTCACTGCCGACTCGCCCACGCAGCGCGTCGGATCCACTCCTTCGGCGACCTTCGCCGCGATCTCACACTCCGTTCCGATGCTCAGTCTCGCCAACGCATTCACCGAGGAAGGGCTGCGTGACTTCGATCGGCGTGTGCGGGCCTTGCTCGACGCCGAGTCAGTTCGCTACGTTGCGGAACCGAAACTCGACGGCCTTTCGGTCGAGCTCCTCTACCGAGAGGGCCGACTCGAGCAAGGTTCGACCCGAGGAGACGGGCAAAGCGGTGAAGACGTCACAGCGAACCTCCGCACGATCCGCGGCATCCCCCTCCGCCTGCGAGACCATGAGGTCTCCGTCCCTTCCCTTCTCGAAGTCCGTGGCGAGGTGTACATCGACAAGGAAGACCTTTCGGCTCTCAACTTGGAGCGCGAGGAAGCGGGGCTCGCACCGTTCGCCAATCCGAGGAACCTGGCCGCCGGCTCCCTCAGACAGCTCGACCCCAGTGTGACGTCAACGCGCCCTCTGAAGGTCTACTGCTACGACGTCGGACGCGTGGCAGGAGCCCGTATCGAGTCCCAGGAGCAGCTTCTCACCCTTCTTCCCCGTCTCGGAATCCGAGTCAATCCTCTCTACGAGGTCTGCGAGAGCATCGAGGAGGCGATTGAGTTCTATCGGCGCGGCCAGGCCGGCCGGGATGCGCTTCCCTACGAGACGGACGGAATCGTCCTCAAGGTCGACGATTTCGCCGCGCGGCGAATCGCCGGCCAGATCAGTCGCAGTCCTCGATGGGCCATCGCCGGCAAGTTTCCGGCAGAGAAGGAGATCACGAGGCTCCTCGACATCGCTGTCAGCGTCGGACGGACCGGCGTTCTCACGCCGGTCGCCGTGCTGGAGCCCGTGCGCATTCGTGGTGTCGAGATTACGAACGCCACACTTCACAATCAAGACGAGATAACGAGCAAGGACATCCGCATCGGAGACATGGTCGTGGTCGAGCGCGCCGGAGACGTGATCCCACAGGTCGTCAAGGCGCTTGACGACCAGCGAACCGGAGATGAGCGCGCCTTCGACATGCCGAATGCCTGCCCGGTTTGCCGATCGCCTGTCGTCCGACTCGAGGGCGCGGTCGCCCATCGATGCCTGAACGCTTCTTGCCCGGCGCGAATCAAGCAGTCGCTCCTCCACTTCGTCTCCAAGGGCGCACTCGACGTCGATGGCTTCGGTCCGAAGTTGCTCAGCCAGCTGGTCGACCGGGGGATCGTGAAGCGGCTGGGCGATCTGTTCCGACTCGATCCCGAGACGCTCGTCGACCTTGAACGGATGGGACCGAAGTCGGCGGAGAATCTCCTCGCGGCGCTGGAACGAGCGGAGTCCCCTTCGCTCAACCGATTCCTGTTCGCGCTTGGCATTCCTGAGGTCGGAGATCGGGCGGCCCAGATCCTGGCCGATGCCTTCGGTTCGCTCGAGGCCGTAGCGAGCGCCGACGCGGACTCGCTCACGCAATTGCCGGAGATCGGCCCGCGCACGGCGGAAGCGATTGAGCGATTCTTCGCCGGCGACGCGAACCGCGAGACGATCGCCGATCTGCTGGGCGCCGGCGTGTCCGTCTCCCGCCGTGGACGATCGCAGCCGCGCCCCGGTCCCCTGGACGGAATCCGCTTCGTCTTCACCGGAACACTCGCATCGATGAGCCGCGCTGAGGCGGGAGAACGTGTCAACCGACTCGGCGGAGCCGTAGGCTCTTCCGTGAGCTCGAAGACTGACTACGTCGTTGCCGGGGATAACCCTGGCTCGAAGGCAAAAGCGGCGGTGAGACTCCACCTAGAGATCCTCACCGAAGACGCGTTTCTCGACTTCCTCGCCCGACATGGCTGACGCCTCCCTCCTCGACCTCTCGTTCGACGCTCTCGGGAAGCGTCTTGCTGACCTACCTCCCTATCGAGCGGAACAGCTTTGGCAAGCAGTCTATCGCGACCTGGTAGATGCATACAGCGCCGTGACCACTCTTCCCGTTTCGCTACGATCGACCCTGGCGCTCGAAGCTCCTTTCCCGATTCTCGAACCGCTCACCGAGAATCGGAGTCAGGACGGCAAGACGTCCAAGACGCTCTTCCGTCTGGCCGACGCCGAGACGGTCGAATCGGTGACGATGGAGTACGCCGACAGGAAGACCGTCTGCGTGTCGACGCAGGTTGGCTGTCCGATCGGCTGCGCTTTCTGCGCCACCGGCCGCAGTGGGTACACGCGCGATCTCGCGACCGGCGAGATCGTCGCCCAGGTCCTTCACGCTGCGCGCCGCCTCCGTGAGGGTGGCGAGCGGCTTTCGCACGTCGTCTACATGGGAATGGGGGAGCCGTTTCTCAACTACGCCGCGACACTCGGCTCGATTCGGATTCTTAATGACCCAAGGGGATTCTCGCTCGGAGCCCGTTCGTTCACCGTGTCGACAGCCGGCGTCGTCCCGGGCATCGATCGTCTGGCAGACGAGGATCTCCAGGTGAACCTCGCGATTTCGTTGCACTCGGCCGTCGATCGGACCCGCGCACGACTCGTTCCGCTCAACCACCGGTACCCGATCGCGTCCGTGGTGGCCGCATGCCGCCGATACATCGAGAGGACGAACCGCCGCGTCACATTCGAAGTCGCCCTGATCGCCGGCAAGAACGATGCGATCGAGGACGCCATCGGCGTCGCTCGGCTCCTCTCCGGCATGCTTTGCCACGTGAATCTCATCCCGTGCAACGCAATCGAAGGAAGCGAGTCGCGGAGGAGCCCCCATGACCGGGTCACGGCCTTTGCCGACGTTCTCTCGGGAGCCGGGATCCCGGTTACCGTCCGGCGGAGCATGGGAGCCGACATCGACGCCGGCTGCGGCCAACTGCGCTCGAGGCGGAAGGCTCAGGGGAAACAGACGAACTAACGCGCTACGCAGTCCGGCTAGTCGTTCAGGAGACCGCGATAGAACATGAGGGCCCGCTCGCCCCAACGGCCGGTGACACTCTCCATGCCGTCTCTCACCAGTTGGCGAGCGCGCTCCCGGCTGATCTGCATGATCCGCCCGACTTCGGCGAAGCTGTAGGGGCAGCCGTCCTCAATTCCGTAGTGGAGTCTGATGGCCAGCGACTGCCTGGCGGGCAGCCCCTTCAGGACCAGCTCGAGTTCGTCGCGGAAGATCAGCCGGAGTGCCTCGTGCTCGGGCGACAGCCCGCTCTCGTCGACGATCCGATCCTCGAGCGTCTCGTCGCCGTCCTCTCCGATGATCTGATCGAGAGACAAGATCTCGTTCACCTGCATCTCGATCTGTCGCAGACGATCACTCGAAAGGCCGACCGCCTCCGTGATCTCCGCCTCGTCGACGAGGCCCTCCTCGGCCAAAGACCGCATCTGGGCGACACTGC
>JBARQW010000108.1:0-56700 GCA_049643905.1 Bipolaricaulia bacterium | reverse complement strand
GCGCGAGAATGGCTGCGGCAGGTTGGGCAGTCGCACGAACTGTCGATCGGGCGGTCGTCGATCTTGAATCGTGCGTTCCTCAGGTTGATCCGGAAGCGAGGAGCCTCTTTGAGGAAGACGGTCCCGTTTCTCGCCAGTCTCGTCGGAGCGGCGCAGTCGAACGTGTCGATCCCTCGGCGAACCGCGGCGAAGATGTCCTCGATCTCCCCGATCCCGAGGAGGTGCCGGGGCCGATTGTCCGGCAGGAGGGGGACCGTCCAATCGAGAACGCTGAGCATCTCGTCCTTCGAGCGTCCGAGAGAGCCGCCGATCGCGAATCCAGGGAAGCCCATCCCGGCGATGATGCGGGCACTCTCTTCGCGCAGAGCACGGTACGCGCCTCCTTGGACGATTCCGAAGAGGGTCTGATCCCGGTTAGGAAACGTCGGGTCGTCCTGGAGGAGTCGGAAGGCTTCGAGTGCGCGGCGCGCCCAACGGTGCGTTCGCTCCATCGCGCGCTTGGTGTAGTCCTCGTCATGCAGAGGCGACGTGCACTCGTCAAGCGGAAGGATGATGTCGGCGCCGATCCTGCGTTGGATCTGTATCACCGACTCCGGAGTGAACATGCGCGGGGATCCGTCGATGATCGAGCGGAAGTCGGCGCCGACCTCGCTGAGGCGTACGAGAGAGACGCCGTCTCTGTGCTTCCCCTGCGACTGGCCTTCGCCGGGGAAGATCGACGCGATCTTCCCAACGCCGTGCTCCTTTCCCGCGCCGAGGCTGAACACCTGGAATCCGCCTGAATCGGTCATCGTCGGCCCGGGCCAGCCGGCAAACCGGCCGAGGCCTCCCAGCGATGCGATCGTCTCCTCGCCCGGCCTCAGGTGAAGGTGGTACGTGTTGGAAATGATGATCTGCAGGCCGATCCCGGCCAGGGCGACCGGCTCGACCGCTTTGATCGTTGCTCGCGTGGCAACGCCAACGAATGCGGGCGTCTCGACGCTCCCGTGAGGGGTCGTCAGCGTGCCGACACGGGCAAGGCTCTCTTTTGCAGTGTGCGTGACTCTGAACATGGGGTCCTATCTATCTTCGACTTGAGGCCTGATCGTATCCGATGGACGAAAGCTCCGGCCAGGGAGACGGACAAACCTGAACCGCCGAGATCGCAGAAGCACGCGAAGCTTGAACAGAAAACAATCACGAAGGATGAGGAATGCTACGGCGGAGGGCGCAGAGGCACGCAGAGGAAACGTAGAAGGACAGGAGATGGCGGAGTCGAGGAGATGGGGCGGATGACACGTAAGGCAGCGTTCCTGATGCTCTCAGGATCCCCAAGCCGGCTTCTCTTCCCTCTGGCTTGCTTGCGATCCTCTCTTGCGCCCTCTGCGGTGACGGGGTCCTAGAGGACGTTGTAGAGAGCGGTGTAGTCGCAGGCAGGATGCCAGAAGAGGTATCCGTCGGCGCCGGCGTCGTTCGCGGCCCGAATCTGCTCCTTGATGTAGGTCTCCAGCGCCATGTTCGTCGGGAGCCTCATGTCGAACGCCTGAAGAAACGGCCTGAAGCGAGCCACGACCCGCTCTCGCGCACCAGTCAGCGCGTCCATCACAACCCTGTAGGGGTCGTTTTGGTAGGTTTCCTCGACGTAGTGAGACGGATAGAGCATCGGCGAAACGTAATCGACGTGAGGGCAGACCCCCTCAAGCGACTGGCCGATCGGATCGATCCTTCGCTCGTTCCACGGCCACAGGACGCGGCCGAACAGATCGGCGGAAAGTGCGACCCGCCCGGCGAGTCGTCTGGAGGCCTCTGCGAGGAAGTTCTCGACCGCCTCATAGCGCTCTTCGTAGGCGGCGAGCAGCTCTCCATCGTCCTCGAACCGGATGTAGTCGAACTGGATCTCGTCGAACCCGAACGTCGCCACCTCTTCGGCGATCGCCAGATTGTAGGCCGTCGCCGTCTCGTCATCGGCGGGGATCCAGTCCTCGGTCCGTCCGAGGTGTGCGGCCAGGAGCGGATCGAAGAAGACGACCTGCCTGGCGATCAGGTAGAAGCCGCGGCGCTGCAGCTCGGGGAGGAGGAGCGTGAAGTCGATCCTCTCGGCTGCTGCGCCGATCCGGCGGGCGAGTGGGATCTCCGTCGCGTAGGTCACCTCGCCGTGCATGTTCTTGACGTTGATGACCAAGGCGTCGAGCTTCCCCGCCTCTCGAGCCTCGAGGAAGCCGCGGACGACTTCCGGGATTGCGAGGGCGTGGGACGTCAAGTAGACGCCGACACGGCCGCTACCGGGGTTCGAAGCGGAGGCGGGCGGCGCGGTTCGCTCGGCGGAGAAGAAGGCAATCGCGGTGATGATCGTCAGAGCGGAGGCGAGAGTAGAAAGCGACTTGGTGCGGGTCATGTCAAGATCGTACGTGTCGGCTGCGTCGACGTGCTCTTCGGTTTCCATCGTTTGAAGGACGTCGCTCACGTCAGCGGAAGACGAGGTCAGTTGGCGTTCTTCACAAAGCTGCCACGTGGGCCTCACTGCCCGAACAAGGCGCTCGAGTAAGATTCCTAAGAAGCTGTTCGATGTCGGGTCAGGCGCGTTTCTAACTCGATTGCCGGTGGATGGGGGCCGGACTATAATGGCCGAAAACTGCGTTCTTCGGGGTGGTGTGCTTCTTATGAACGAATCCATGCGAATGACACGAATCGTGCTGTTGCTGATCGCCGCGATCGCGACTGTCTCACTCGGCTCGATGGCGGATACGCGAGGCCCGATCAAGATTCTCGGCGATTCAGACTTCACGACGGAAAACGGTGTCGTCTCCGGAAGCGGTTCGCCGGCGGACCCCTATGTGATTTCCGGATGGGAAATCGACGTCAACCCGGACGACGTCTACGGAGTCCAGGTTGAGAATGCGACGAGTTCTTTCGTGCTTCGAGGGCTTGCCATCCGCAACGCGACGAACATCGAGGGTTCGGCGATCCGCATCGGCTTCTCCAGCGGGGGCCGCATTGACGACTGCACGATCATTGGTGCGATTAACGGGATCAGGATCATCTCGTCGACCGGGATCGAGATGGTCGACTGCGTCATCCTTGCGAGCGGCCGAGGTCTTCGCGTCGAAGGGGACCTCGCCGATGAGTATCGCCATCTGATCGACCGGACGAATCGCTTCAACGATCGCCCGATCGTCTATCTCCACGGGCTGGACGGGGAGACGATCGAGGGGGAAACGACGTCCCACCTGACGGTCGCAGACAGCCGAAACGTGACGATTACGGGAAACAACGTCATCAACGGAGACGGGATCCAGCTTGCGTTCGTCACCGATTCGACGATCTCCGGGAACGAGGCCTTTCGGACAACGCCCGCACTGACCGAGCACGGGATCCATGCCTATCGATCGGAGCGGAACGTCTTTAGCGAGAACTCGCTTCGGAACAATCGGCTGGCCGGGATCCAGCTTTCGCTGTCGACGGACAACGAACTCGTTGAGAATCAGTTCCTCGCCAACGATATCGGACTGCGGCTGCTGGCTTCAGATCGGAATCTGATCACGGAGAACGTCGCATTCGCCAACGTGATCGGAATCGTTCTGACAGGAGGATCGAGCGACAACGAAGTCGTCGGAAACGTCGTCTATCACGAGAACACGAAGCAGGGAATCGCCCTTGAGCTGGCGATCGGGAATCTCGTCGCGCGAAACGGAGTGACCGGCTGCGAGATCGGGATTGTGCTCGACGTAGGGGCGAATGAGAATCGGATCATCGAGAACACAGTCGTCGCCGGCGCGTATGGCATGTCGGTCTACGGCTCGTTCAACGAAATCGAGCGGAATCTTCTGAGCCAGCATTCGCGCGGGATTCTGTTCCCAGAGACCTACACGAGATCGACGACACGCGGGAACCTCTTCCGCGGGAACGTCTTTTCAGATAACGGCAGTCACGTCTATGCGAACCTCGATTCGACCGAGAACACGTTCACCGAGAACGCGTTCCTCGGTGACGGGATCGCCAAGGTCCTCGATCACGGATCCGGCAATCGCTGGTCGCTCGACGGTATCGGGAACTTCTGGGGCGATACGGCCGTTGTGGATGAAGACGGGGACGGGTTCTCCGATGACCCGATCACCGTCTACCCGTCGGTCGTGGATGACGTGGCGCCGCTCTCGTCGATCGTGCCGAGCGAGGCGGGCCTCGGAATCCTGGGCACGTTGCCGAGCAGGGAGATCACGATCGAACGTGAGGGCGGCAGTTTGGCTGAGATCCTTGTGGTGCATGCGGTCGAGGGATTCGAACGATGGGCCGGGTTCCGCGGATTCCCGGAGGCGCTCCTCGACGGGTTCCCTGGAATCCTGTTCGAGTTCGAGGAGGAGGCCGACCGCCGGTTCACGATGGAGACCGTCCTGTTCGACCTCGATATCGCGTTCTTCGATGCCGACGGGCTCCTCGTCGGGCGCGAAACGATGCTCGCGAACAACGAAGAACTCTATCAAGCGGCGAAGCCGGCCCAATACGCACTGGAGCTTCCGGCCGGTTCGCTCGACGGGTTGTCGATCGAAGTCAACGACCGTCTGCTCCTCCCGTAGGCCGATGGGGAAGATCTCGGCCGTCATCTTCGACCTCGATGGAACGCTCGTTCGCTATCACGGCGTCGAGTTCGAATCATCCTGGGGGGCGCTCTCGGCCGCAGCCGGCGTGAGCGAGCAGTCGACGGTGCTTCTCAACGAGTACCTTCCGAGGCGCGATGCGTACCCCGAATGGGTGGCGAGGGATGCCGCATTGCTCACGGGGATCCCGGTTTCGCAGGTGACGGAGCAGTTGCTCCCTGCCCCCTATGCCGACGGGGTCGTGGCGGCGATCGAGGTGCTGCGAGGCCGGTATCGGCTCGGCATCCTCTCCTCGGGCGTCGATCTTGTTGCCGACTGGGTTCGGGACGATCTCGGTCTCGACTTCGCGCTCGCGAATCACCTCGAAGTTGCAGATGGGTGCTTTACGGGTGGCAGCGAGACGCGTGTCGAGCTTTGGGCAAAAGACGAGGCGTTTCGAGCGCTTCTCGCGAAGCACGATCTGACTGAGTCCGAGGTCTGCTACGTCGGCGATCACGTCAACGACATCCCTGCGATGAGCCTCGCCGGTCTGGCGATCGCGGCGAATCCCAAGGATCGGAGGCTCACCGAGATCTGCGATCATGTGATTGAGAACTTCGCTCAGCTTCCCGGACTGATCGATGCGTTCGTCGCTACTTGATCGACGAACGCAATCGGGTCAGTCCGGATCCTCGTAGTAGAAGATCTGATAGACGAGTCGGTCCAGGACTTCGCCCTTGTACGTCATCCCGAGTCCGCGCGTGACGAACGCCGGCAGGCTCTGGCGAAGAGTCTCCGAGTAGTCGACGGCAAGAACTGCGTCCCCGCCGAGGGTGGTCACGGCCTGCTGGAGAAGCTTGGCGCCGATCCGGCGCAGATCCTGGTGTTTGGGATCGATCACGACGGCAGGGAGGAAGAAGATCTTCCCGTCGCGATAGCGGTTGGGATACATCTTCTCGAAGTACGCGGCGTTGACCCACGGAATCTTGGTGAGGACGTTGGTCAGAAGCGTCGCACCGACCAGAGCTTCTCCGACGTAGACGAGGAACTTACCGAAGTCCTCGTCTTGCAGAATCGCGTCGAACTGCTGTTCGGAGTAGCCCCCGTGGTGAATCGGCGTTTTCTCGTTCAGCTGCTGGAATGCCGCTTCGTAGATCGTCCAAAGATTCCGACGATGGGCCTTCTCTCGCACGACCAAGGTCTCGACGACGCGTATCTCTTCGCTCATGCTCCCCCTCCGTTCCACGAAGCTCTCGTGGCGGCCCTCACGTTCCGAAGATGCGGTCCCCGGCGTCGCCCAGGCCAGGGAGGATGTACCCCTTCTCGTTCAGTTGGCGGTCAAGAGCCGCCGTGTAGATCGGCACATCCGGGTGAGTTTTGGAATAAGTCTCGACGCCCTCGGGAGCAGCGACGAGGCAAAGAAACTGGATCTGCACTCCGCCCTCTCGCTTGACGATGTCGGTTGCCGCCGCCGCGCTCCCGCCGGTGGCGAGCATCGGATCGACGAGGATGACGTGAGCCTCGGACAGATCCGGAGGAAGCTTGCAGTAGTACTCGACCGGTTCGAGGGAGTCCGGATCGCGGTAGAGGCCGATGTGGCCCACCTTTGCCATCGGGATCAGATGCAGCACGCCACCGAGCATGCCGGTGCCCGCGCGTAGGATGGGTACCAGGACAACGGGGACGCTCAGGCCCCTTCCAGTTGTCGGCTCGAGCGGGGTTTCGATCTGCCGATCACGCAGTGGGTAGTCGCGCGTGATCTCGTAGACCATCAGCGCCGTCAGCTCATCGAGCAGCTGGCGGAACGCTTCATTGTCGGTGCGCACGTCGCGCATTCGAGTCAGCTTGCTCTGAATCAGTGGGTGATCGAGGATGTGAAGCTGCGCCATGACCCTCCTCATGGTTATCTGGACTGGAAGGAAGATACCGAATCGAGAAGATGCCGACAACTACGTCGCGCCGTCGGCCCCGGATTCCTCACATCACCACGCAAGCTCGATCCCGAGACCGATGCGATTCAGCTGGCGCGAGCTCAGATCCATGTCGATGTCGAGTCCGACCGCGAGGCGATCCCCCAGCTCGAGGCGGATCGAAGGAGCGATTCGAGCGAGTTTATAGCCGGAGGCCGGCGCGCCCGCCCAGAGGAACGTGACTTCCGTCTTGATCATCGAGTCGGGTGTGGCTTCGAACTCGAGGGTAAGCTCCAGCGTTGCAGCGTACTGGTCGTCGATCCAATCGTCAGGATCGAGGTAGACGGTCGCACCGATCTCAATCGGGAAGCCGTCCCACTCGAATCCGAACTCCGTGAGACGGACGTCGCTGAGGATGTGGTCGTCCCCGTCTCCAACGGCCTCGATCTCGAAGCAGAAGGTTCCGCCGAGGATGATCGAAGGCTCGACCTCGAACGTACGTTCGGTAAGCGTGCGTTCCATCTCGATGTCGATCGTCAACCACGGGAGCCTGGCGATGGTCAGCTCATCTATCTCCAACGTCAGAGCGTCGAAGCCATCGTCGTCCATCTCGATTACGATCGACGTCTCCGCGTAACAGAGCGAGAACCCGATTTCGATGTCGGCATCGTAGAAGAGATGCGGGCGACCGGGGCCCGTGGAGCGAAAGCGGACGCGCGTGTCGATCTCGGCGCGATCGGAGGCCCAGTCGACGTCGAGGGACATCCATCCCCGAGTACGCGTGAGCTTGTACTCGAAATCCATATCGAGCGAGCCGAACGTCCATTCGACCCCGGTTGTCCAGTCCTTGAAGCGGTCTTCGTCCGGCTCGAAACGGAGGGTCGAGTCGATCTCGATCTGCTCGATCTCCCATCCGATCGCGAACGTCTGCTCTTCCCAGGCGTCCGCTTCGATGACCGTCTCGGTCGAGGCCGTCCAGTTGCCGAGGGTGAGATTCACGGTGAGTTCGCTCCCGACCTGCAGCGTGCCTGTCGCCGGAGAGTAGACGATGACAGCGTCGAATTCCCCGGAGGAAGCTGGAAACGAGCCGACACTGATCCTCGATGCGAGCGCCAGAACGCACGCGAGAAGGATCGTGGCGGAGAGGCTGAGTCGTGGTGGCGGCGTCCGCGAGGAGGCATACACAGAGGAGAAGATAAGCAACATACAGACAAAAGACAAGGGCCTCGCCCAACGATCGGGCGAGGCCCCTCAATCGATTCGAATAGGGGTTCTAGGCGCCGGCGACCTGGAGTGAATCGACGAGGACGTACGGCGCCGGGCCTCCGAGGAAGCTTAAGGGACGTCCCCGTTCGCTGCTGACGGCTCGGACATGTTTGAAGTCCTCGTAGACGTCGCAGGAGATCATCGTCTTGTCCAGCCGGCCGATGACCTTCCCTCCTTTGATGTGGTAGCCGATCGCCTGCACAGCGAACTTCCCCTGAGGGTAATTGCCTGAGTGGAAGCCCATTCCGTAGTAGACGAGAAGGCCTTCCTCGAGGCCAGCGATCATGTCGCGGTACGGGACGTCGCCCGGTTCGACGGCGAGGTTGATCGGCCAGGGATTGGGCTTCGTCTCGGTTCCGCCGCCGAACAGCGCCCGCTTGACCGCGTTCCCGGTCGATGTCTTGCCGAGAGCTGCGGCGGTGCGAAGGTCGAGAAGGTAGGCCTTCAAGACTCCCCCCTCGACGATGGCGCGGCGGCGACACGGCACCCCCTCATCGTCGAACGGGCGACAGCCGGGATCGACAGGGTCGAGGGGGTCGTCGATCACGCTCAGCTGCTCCGAGAAGATCTGCTCTCCGATGCGATCGAGCAGAGGTGAGGTCTTCTTCTCGATGGCGTTGCCTTCGACGCCCGCCCACAGAGGCAACAAGTAGAGGAACGAGGCTCCGGGGGCAAAGATCACGGGCAGCCTACCCGTGGCCGGCGTGGACGTCTTCTCCGTCCATCCGTACCACTCGGCGAACTCGGCGATGAGCTCGTCCGGCCGTATCAATGGGGAAATCGAGCTTGCGGATTTGAATACGGACATCCCGGCTCCCTTGATCGGGGCGCCGAATCCAAGGAAGACGCGGTTCGCCTTGCCGTGTGCTTCCGCCCCTTCCGTCGTTTCGATCGTCAGTTCCTCGCTCTCCGTTTCAGCGGAGATGAAGAACGGCAGGTCGTCTCGAAGCGCAGTGATCCCCGTCTTCACCGACTCACAGAGCCCGACGAGGTCTTCACTCGTCAGAGCGTCGGTCTCAGCGCTGAAGGCATCAACAGATGGGTAGTCGGCAGCCGGAGCAAAGGCGAAGGTCGCAGGATCACCGTAGGCGGCGGCTGCCTTGGCTTGCGCGGCGAGTCCCTCGTGATCCGGCGAGACAGCAAAGGTTGATCCCATCTTGCCGTCGTCGATCACACGTAGGGCGACCGACGAGAGATCGGTCTCGGTGATTTGCTGGAGACGCGTGTTCTCGTATTCGACGGAAATGGTTTGCAGGCGCTTCCAGTAGAGCTCCGCTTGATCGACCGTCGTCTTCGCTTGTTCGATGAGCCTGTGCATCAGACACCTCCGATCGTAACTCGGTCGATCTTGATGTGCGGCGCACCCTTCCCGGACTGGCGATTCGATTGCTGCGGATTCCCCTTGCCGCAGCCGCCGCGCTCGCCAAACTCGATGTCGGAACCAATCATCGAGATCGCCTGAAGCGTGGAGAAGAGCTCGCCGGACATGTTGATGTCGCGCACCATCGCTCCGAGGCGTCCTTCTTCGATCTTGTAGCCCCATTGGGCACCGAACGTGAACTGGTCCCCCGAGGTCTGCCCGCCCTTGGCGCCGACGAGGTAGTAGCCGTCCTCGATCGAGGCGACCATCTCATCGAACGTGTGCGGACCGGCCTCGATCGAGATGTTCGACATCCGGACGATCGGCGTGTGGTGCGCGTCGACGGCGCGCATGTTCCCCGACAGCGGTTCGCCGAACTCTGCGGCGGTCTCTCGCGAGTGCATCCGACCGCTGAGGACGCCTTCGGTGATCAAGGGCGTCCGGACGGCGCGAACCCCTTCGTCGTCGATCTGGAAGCTGCCGGGAAGCCCCGGAGGCCGCGGATCGTCGCTGACGTTCAGGATCTCGCTTCCGAGACGCGTGCCGAGCGTGAGCTTGGCACGGAACGCCGGGTTGTTCTGGAGTCCGTCCGCTTCGGAGAGGTGGCCGAAGGCTTCGTGGATGAAGACGCCGGCCTCGCTCGGATCGAGAAGAACCGGGAACAGGCCGGCCTTGGCCGGCTCGGCGTCGAGAAGGCGTCGGGCCGTCTCGATCCGTTCCTCGAGATCGTCTTCGCGGTTCCGAAGGCGGTCGAAATCCTCGTTCCCGCCGTAGGCGAAGCGCACGCGTTGGAGGACTTCGCCCTTCTTCGTCACGATGAAACCGAGGATGTTCGCGACGACGATGTCGTACTCGATGACCGACCCCTCGCTGTTGACGAACACCCGGTGTGAGACGAACTCGTCGTAATTGGCCTCGGTCGTGGCGACAGTCGGTTCGCGCAGAATGAGCTCGTTGTAGTGCGAGACGAGGTCGAGTTTCTCCTGAAGCGGAATCGACCGGACGTCACGCGGCGACGAGATCGGGAAGCTCTCGACGATCGCCGTTGTGTCAGCGAGCCGGAGCGGCTTGTCTCTCTTGTCGCCCACGATTCGAGCGGATGCGGCTACAGCCTCCGCCATCGGTCCGGCGTGCGCAGGGTCCGAGAACGACGCAATCGCTTTTCCGCCGCTCGCGTATGCGCGGACGTGTCCGCCGGATGTCTCGTACGAGGCGACCTCGACAAGCCGATCGCCCTGGTACGAGATCCTCGTCTTGCGGTTCACCTCGTATCGGAGATCTGCGTAGTCAGCAGAGAGGCCGCAGACGATTCCCGCCAGTTTCTCCTTCATCGAACCACCGTCGCTTTCGTGTTGGCTAAGCTCAGATCTTAGAGATCCGCCGGCTCGCTCTCAAAGACGACCCACGTGTTCGACGTTGGAGAAGGGGGTGTCGGGCCGTTACCCTGACCGCTGTGACCGGTTCGGACGGCGGAAGGAAAACGTACGCATGGACGTTCGCGAGTCTCTTCGTCGCCACCGCCGTTGCGCTCGTTGGCATCGGAATCATCGCTCCGATCTTGCCCCTCTACGCGAACAGGTTCTCGGCGAGTGGGTTCGAGCTCGGCCTCGCCTTCGCTGCCTTCCCGATGTCGAGGGCCGCTATCGGGCCGTGGGTCGGGCGCCTTTCGGATAGGATCGGGCGACGGAGACTCATTCTCGTCGGGCTTGGCGCTTTCTCGATCCTCTCGCTTCTTTACACGGTCGTGGGGAGTCTGTGGCAGCTCGGTGCGCTCCGCTTCGTTCAGGGCGCGGCGTCGATGATGGTGACGCCGATCGCTCAAGCCTATGTCGGGGACATCACGCCGAGTCAACGGGTCGGCCTGATGATGAACGTCTTCTACTCTTCGATGTTTCTCGGAGTCTCGCTCGGTCCGCTGATCGGCGGATGGGTCGGCGAGGCGTGGTCGCACGAAGCGGCGTTTGTGGCGATGGGGATCCTGAGCGTGATCGCCCTGGTGATGGTCGCGGTCTGGGTCCCGGCCGACCATGGGTCGAAGAGAATCGTCCCTCACGAGCGGCCGACGCACAGGCCCCTGCGCGAGCTTCTGCGGATCGACGCCGTGAAGGGGATCCTGATCTATTTCGCTTCTCGCGGGTTCTGGCGGCAGGGGCTGAACACCTTCTATCCGCTCTACGCTGTCAGCGTTTTCGGTTTCGGGGAAGCGGACATCGGGTATGTGTTGTCGGCCTACTTCTTCGGGGGAGCGCTCCTTCAGATCCCGTTCGGTTTCCTCGCCGATCGATACCGCCGCTTCCCGCAAATCCTCATCGGGAGTATCGGGGCCCCCCTCCTGCTCCTTGTCGTGCCGTTCGTTCGCACACTCCCCGCGGTGCTCGGCGTGATGTTTGCGATTGGTGCGCTCTCGGCGCTCTCCAGGGCGTCTCTTCTCGGCATTCGAACCGAGCTCGGAAAGAAGCACGGGATGGGGATCCTCGCTGGACTCCACGGCTCCAGCTTCTCCGTTGGACAGATGATCGGGCCACCGGTGTCGGGGCTCATCGCGGACGGCCTCGGCCTGTTCTGGGTCTTCCCGCTTTGGAACGTTGTCGGACTCGGTGCGGCCGTCTTTGTCGTTCGGTGGCTCCGCGGCTGGCGGTCGTCGTCTGAAGACGGCGACTCGAAGGCGAGCCAGGATGTCGAAACTAGAGGAGTGCCTCGATCATCATGATCGTGAGATCGGCGATCGGGTGGCCGACGAAACGGATGACGCCCTGTCTGTCGATCAAGAACGTGCGCGGGATGCCGACACTCGAGCTGCTCACGCCGTAGAGCTGCGCGACGCGGTTTCCGGACTTCCCGCCCGGTTCCCAAACGCTGACGAAGTCGTCGAAGCCGTTGTCGGCGAGGTAGGCGATCGACGTCTGCTCGACGTGATCTGTGCTGACCACGATCGCGACGAGTCCTTGCGGGCCGAAGGTCTTCGCCAATCCGTCGAGGTGCGGCATACTCCGCCGACACGGGCCGCACCAGACCCCCCAGAAGTCGAGCAGGATGACGCTTCCGAGGAAGTCGGAGAGCGTAGTCTCTCCTCCGTCGGTCGTGTGGGCGGTGAAGTCCGGGGCCGTCATCCCTTCGCCGACGCCGATGGGAGGTCCGTCGTCGCTTACGGTGATGGTCAATCGGTCGATGCTCCGACCTCCTCGGTCGTCGGCGAGCGTCAGGTCAGCGACATACGTTCCGCCGGATTCGTAGGTGTGATGAACCGCGAGGTCGAGATCCTGGCCGGAGACTGGTGTACTGCTGTCCCCGAAGTCGAGGCGGAACTCGATTGAGCTACCCTGTGGGTGTTCGGAGTAGGAGAGGTTGAAGCCGACGTCGAGCGGCGCCGGGCCGCTGACGACCGCGCTCGTGAGAACTGCGACCGGGTCCGATTCACGGTAGCAGCCGGCGAGGGAGACGAGAAGCGTGAAGACGAGCAGACAGACCCACAGCACCCGGCGACGTGTCATGGGAAGAGGGTCCGCCACTCGGCGGCGAACCGCAAAGACCGGTGCGTTCGATCGAGGCGACACGCCTCCCGCATGCAGTGATCCCGTGGTTCCTGCTCCTGGGTAGGACGAAGGGCGGGCAGGGACGTGGCGGATGTCCCCCTCATCTGGAGATGGAGGAGGAGCACCGTGAGGGTTCACGGCGAGATAAGGCAGTTGACGTCGGCAGAATGGGTCGCTATGATCCCGGCTGTGATCGAACGATGAACGCGAACCGAGCGCGCTATCGACCCCTTCTGATCTATATTCCAGTGCCCCGCTAGGGGCGTCTTCGAGGATCACTTTCTCAACGTGCGTAGAGGGAACGTTGGTTTGGAGCGGTTTTTCGTGTTTCTGTCAGCGAGGTGTGCGGGATGAAGCGATATGAGAGACTGACCAAGGATCCGGTTGCGAGGGAGGAGGCGCTCCTCGCGGAATGGCGAGCCGGCCAGACGTTCGAGAGGTCGCTCGAACAGACGAAGGACGGGCCGCGCTACGTCTTCTACGAGGGCCCGCCGACGGCGAACGGGATGCCGCATTTCGGGCACCTGATGCCGCGCGTCTACAAGGACTTGTTCCCCCGCTACAAGACGATGCAGGGCCATTACGTCCTGAGGAAGGGTGGCTGGGACACCCACGGGCTCCCCGTCGAACTCGAGGTTGAGAAGGAGATCGGCGTCAACAGCAAGGCGGAGATTGAGGCCTACGGCGTCGAGCGATTCGTCGAGAAGTGCAAGGAGTCGGTCTGGCGCTACAAGGGCGAGTGGGAGCGGATGATCGAGCGGATGGCCTTCTGGATCGACCTCGACGCCGCGTACGTGACCTACGCCGACGAGTACATCGAGAGCGTCTGGTGGGAACTGAAGACGATGTTCGACCGCGGCCTCCTTTACCAAGGGCACAAGACGCTTCCGTACTGCCCGCGGTGTGGAACGGGCCTCTCGTCTCACGAGGTGGCACAGGGATACAAGAGCGTCGAGGATCCCTCCGTCTCGATCCGCATGAGGATCTCGAATGACGAGGAGTCGTGCTACAAGCGTGACGGAGATGATCCGGTCTCGCTCTTGACCTGGACGACGACCCCTTGGACCCTTCCGGCGAACGTCGCGTTGGCCGTCGCGGAAGATGCAGTCTACGCTGAGGTGAAGCAGAACGACGAGCGGTTCATCCTCGCGAAAGCGCTGGTGGAGAAAGCGCTCGAGGGCGAGGCACGTGTGGTTCGTGAGTTCCCAGGCAGTGATCTGGTCGGCCTTCGTTACGAGCCCGCGTACTTGCTGACTGTCGACCCGGCAGCGCACCGCGTGTATCCGGCCGATTTCGTCAACCTCGAGGATGGGACCGGGATCGTCCACATCGCAAGCGCTTTTGGCGAAGATGACTATCGACTCGGCCAAGAGGTCGGACTTCCGTTCGTACAGCCGGTCGACCTCGAAGGGAACTTCACTGAAGCGTTCCCGATGTGCGCAGGTGTGTTCGTCAAGGACGCCGATCCGAAGATCGTCGAGGATCTTGCCGAGCGGGGACTCCTCTATCGATCGGTGATCTACGAGCACGACTACCCGTTCTGCTGGCGCTGCGACACGCCGCTTCTCTACTACGCAATGGATTCTTGGTACGTGCAGACGACGGCAGTTAAGGATCAGATGATCGAGTCAAACGCCAAGATCCAGTGGATCCCGGCGCACGTCGGCGAGGGACGGCTTGCCGACTTCCTCACGAATCTGAAGGACTGGGCACTCTCTCGAGATCGATACTGGGGAACGCCGCTGAACCTCTGGGTCTGCCGAAGCTGTGGCGAGGTGTCGAGCGTTGGAAGCCGTGCGGAGCTCATCGAACGGGCGATCGATCCATCACTCGCCGAGAGCGTCGAACTTCATCGCCCATACATCGACGATGTGATCCTACGGTGTATCGGGTGCGGGCAGGAGGCTCATCGCGTCCCGTACGTGATCGACGCGTGGTTCGACGCGGGGAGCATGCACACGGCGCAGTGGCACTACCCGTTCGAGAATGAGGAGACGTTCCGCGATCAGTTTCCGGCAGACTTCATCTGCGAGGCGATGGAGCAGACCCGCGGGTGGTTCTACACGCTGTTGGCGACAAGCACGATCGTGCACGGTGTGGCTCCGTATCGGACGTGCCTGAGCACGGGCCTCGGTCTAGACGAACAAGGCTTGAAGATGTCGAAGAGCAAGGGGAATGCTCTCGACCCTTGGAAGCTGATCGACCGATACGGCGCCGACTGCATTCGTTGGTTCCTCTTCTCGACGACCACGCCTTGGAAGACGCGACGGTTCTCCGAGAAGGCCATCGCAGAGCCGCTCTACCGCTTCTTGGACAGGTTGCGAAACACGTATGACTTCTTCGCTCTCTACGCCTCGATCGATGGGTACGACCCGGAATCTCATGCGGCTTCGGAGACCGGGACCACACTCGATCGTTGGATCCGCTCGCGCTTGCACTCGACGACGAAGACGGTGGTCGGCGCCCTCGATGGCTACGACGTCGTGACAGCGACCGCCACGTTGGAGGGGCTGGTCGATGACCTCTCCAACTGGTACGTCCGCCTGTCGCGGCGAAGATTCTGGAAGGGCGGAATGGGGCCGGACAAGATCTCCGCGTACGGGACGTTGCGCGAGGTTCTCCTCGAAACGTGCAAGCTCCTCGCGCCCTTCGTGCCCTATTTGGCGGACGAGATCTACATGAGACTCCGTGCACAGGGTGATCCGGAGAGTGTTCATCTCTGTCGATTCCCTGCAGCGGATCCGGGCGCTGTCGATGAAGATCTCGAGACGGAGATGGCCCTGGCGAGGCGGATCGCGGCACTCGGACACCAAGCACGCAACCAATCGCAGATCCGGGTTCGTCAGCCGTTGTCCGGCGCGCGTGTGAAGTCGAGCGGAACGATCTCGCGCGACGTCGCGGGGTTGATTGAGACGGAGCTGAACGTGGAGCGGATCGAGGTAACCGCGTCGCTTGATGCGGCGTACGAAGAGACGCCTGCCCCGAACTTCCGCACGTTGGGTCCGCGTCTCGGCCCGGACGGCCAGGCTGCTGGGGTCTGGATCAGGTCCCAGTCCGCCGGTGGTCTGCGTGAGCGGCTGACGTCAGGTTCGACCTCCGTTGACCTCGAGGGTCGATCGATCGTGCTGAACGCGGAGGATGTCGTTTACGAGTCGGTCCTGCAGGACGGATACACGTTGACGGAAGAAGCCGGAGTGGAGCTTCTCCTCGACTGCCGGATCGATGACGAGTTGCAGGCCAAGGGCCTTCTCAGGGAGGTTGTCCATCGGATCCAGCTTGCGAGAAAGGCGGCCGGATTCGAGGTTACCGACCGAATCATCCTCTCGTACGAGGGAGACGAAGCTCTAGAACGGGCCATCTCGGAAAACGAGACAGAGGTTGCATCGGAAGTGCTGGCCAAGGAGATCGTTTCGAAGCACAGCGCGGATGCGGAGTACTCCGAGAAGGTCGAACTGGACGAAGGATCGATCACGATCGGCCTGCGTCGGGCAGGCGCATAGGAGGCGAAGATGTCGACGGCCGTTCTCGGCCTGCAGTGGGGCGACGAGGGAAAAGGGAAGATCACACACGTGTTGGCGCGGGACGCGGAGATGGTCGTTCGGTTCAACGGCGGCCCGAATGCCGGCCACACCGTGATCGACCGCGGGGTGAAGTTCGGGACGCACTTGATCCCGGCCGGCGCTTTCTACCCCGGGACCGTATCGGTCCTTGCCAACGGGATGGTCATCGACCTCGAGGTGCTTCGAGGAGAGATCGATGAAATCGGCGCGCACCTGGGGAGCGTGCCGAAGGTACTGATTGCCGAGAACGCCCACCTGATTCTCCCCTACCACAGAACGCTCGAAGAACTTGAGGGAAGTGGTGCGCACTTTGGGACGACGCGCCGCGGGATCGGACCTGCTTATCGCGACAAGGCGTCCCGAGTCGGGATTCGCGCAGGAGATCTGCTGCGGCGGGATGATCTCAGGGGGCGTCTGGACCATCGTCTGGCCCTCCTCAAGCGCCTGTGGCCGGAGAGTGAGGAGATCCAGACGATGACCGCTTCGGGCCTGTCATCGGACCTCCTGCGGCTTGTCGAGCCGCTGACGGGCAGCATCGGTGACGCGTCGGGGGCCATTGCCATGGCGCTCGCTGAAGGGAAGCGCGTCTTGTTCGAGGGAGCGCAAGGGGCGCTCCTCGACGTCGATCATGGGACCTATCCGTATGTGACGTCGTCTCCGACGACGTTCGCCGGACTCGGGAACTCGATCGGGATTCCCTTGCCGGATGTCGAGCGTCGGATTGGCGTGCTCAAGGCCTACACGACGCGCGTCGGTGAGGGGCCGTTTCCCACTGAGCTCGACGATGATCTCGGAGCGGAACTGCAGGAACGAGGCGCGGAGTTCGGCGTGACGACGGGGAGACCTCGAAGATGCGGATGGCTCGATCTTGTCGCCGTGCGCCACGCGCTGTTCGTCAACGGAGCGACAGAGATGGCGCTCACGAAGCTCGATGTGCTGGCGGGGTTCGATGAGATCAGGATCTGCCGAGAATACGAACTGGACGAGAGGCGAATCGAACGGTTTCCGCTTTCTGCTGAGGAGTTGCGGAAGTGTCGGCCGGTCTACGAGTCTCTCCCCGGATGGTCGGGGAGCATGGAAGGCGCTCAGCGGCTGGAGGATCTGCCCGCACGAGCGATCGACTACGTTCGTTGCATCGAGAAGCTGACCGATGTTCCCATCGGCATTGTCTCCGTCGGCCCGACTCCGGAAGAGACAATCCATCGGGACGACATCCCGGCGAGCCTTTGATCGGGTGCGGGAGGAGCTATTCCCGGCCTCGGGCCGGGAACAACGGGTGGATGTTCCTGCGCGCCTTTGATGCAGGAACAAACGCCCGATATAATCGCGCCTCGATTCGTAGATTAGGGAGACCGATATGCAGCGGACGTTTGTGGCGAAGAACGAAGAGATCGGGAAGACCTGGGATCACGAGTGGTTTGTCGTCAATGCGGACGGGCAGCGTCTCGGCCGTCTGGCGTCCGAAATCGCCGTGATCCTTCAAGGGAAGCACAAACCGATCTACACACCCCACGTCGACACCGGCGACTACGTCATCGTGATCAACGCCGAGCGCATCGCTCTGACCGGGCGAAAGTGGGACGACAAGCTCTACCAACGCCACAGCGGATGGATCGGCGGATTGAAGGAGATCTCGTACCGAAAGCTGATCGAGCGCCGGCCGACCTTCCCTCTGCGAGAAGCGGTTCGCCGGATGCTCCCGAAGTCCAAGCTCGGACGCCGGATGCTGCGCAAGCTCAAGCTTTACGCCGGCCCGAGTCATCCGCATTCCGCACAGAAGCCCACCGAGCTCGCAGTCTAACTCGGAGCCGTTCGACCGGGCTGCTTCGGACAGATGTCCAGACACCTCTAGACAAAGTCAGACGAGCGCTTCGACACCGTTCCTTTCGATCCAGGCCCCACGAAGGCTACGCTCTCCTCGGCTACAACAGGACTCAAGACGGGTGGTGGGGAGAGATGTTGAAGCGCATACGAAACATCGTAACGTGGACCGTTGTCGTTGGCCTGATCCTCGGATTCGGGGCAGTTGGGCAGAAAGTCGCCGTCTTCGTGCAGGCCGCAGCGCCTGTTCCGGCGGCTGACTTGGAGTTTCTGAAGAATTTCGCTAGTCAACGTTGCGCCGTGATCGCGGGCGTCGAGGTCTCGAATCCCGGCGAACTCATGTACGCGCAGCGCCTCACGAACACGTATGTCGGCAACAGCATGACTGTCGAGGGGTTGCAGCGACTCGCTCAGGCGCTCGATGCGCATCACATCGTGATCCTACGGCTCGTGCGTTGGGAGAGCCGAATCTCCTACAGGCCCGAGCGCTCGCTTCTCCTTCTCGGGGCCACGGCATTCCTTGACACGTCTCTTCAGCTGCTGATCAGCCCGTTGGGACTTCTCTTCGGGATCGACAAGGAGGCCACCGTGGCGCTCCTTGCGACCGTGTTCAGTCCGAGAGGAGACATCGAGTTTTCGACAGCGGTGACCTATGCAGATCGTCCGCTGCTCTCCTTGCTGACGGCCGATCCATTGGAGGCGGCGAAGGGAGCGATCGAGTCGGCGCTCTACCAGGTCGCCGTGGCACTCTAGAAATGATGAACACACCGCAAAAGGAGGCATGTGGACAGCGTGATCGGGGTTACAGACGCAAGGGGGGTCCATCTGCTAGAGTGAAGACGCTTTCCTATTTCCGCTCGATACAAAGATGAGAATGCCAACAAAGGAGGTAGCAATGAAGGTGCGTGAGGTCAGGCTATTTGGCCTTTCCCTCCTTCTGACGGTGGTCGTTCTCCTACTTCCGGCGACGGGGTTGGCGCAAGGCGACGGCTTCTACACTGTCAGTCAAGGGGAAACGCGAGTCACGATTACGCCTCTGGAAAACCCGGTGGGAGTGGTTGACTTCTACGGGTACGTGGGGAGCGTAGCGTCGACCGGTTTCGAGGAAGCGAACACCGCCGTGCTATTCCTATACAGGGACACGGCGAGTGGGGAGCTATCCTTGTTCGTGATTCTCGGCGGAGTTGCCGGGAGCACGACAGGGGCTGTGTCGATGACGCTGAACGGAGTTCCTGCAGGCGCAGGGTTCCAGGTCCAGGATGACAATTTCGACTTCCGGGACACATGGGACCTGACGCCTCCGACCGGCACGGTCTCGCTGACGTGGGACGACGGACTCGGAGACGGAATGGTCCTGGGACCGATCACTGAGGAATTCCTCATGACGATCTTCCCTCAGTTCACGACCGGGATCACCCAAGTCAAGTTCCTCTCGGGGAGCGTGGCGTTCCCGCAGGAAACGGTCCTGAACCTGCTCGATCCGATCCTCATTGAGGGGACACAGAACCGACCGCCAACGGTCTCGTTCTTCGCATCCCCAACAACGGCCCACATCAACGAGCAGATCACGTTCGATGCGTCGGCGACGTTCGATCCCGATGGGTCGATCGATTCGTATGAGTGGGACTTCGATGGGGACGGCCTCTTTGAGCTCGTGACGACCGATCCAGTGGTGACGCATACCTACGCAACGAGTGGATTCAAGAGCGTTACGCTCCGCGCGTCGGATGCCGCAGGGACGACCGACCGAGAGACGCTGACGCTTGACGTGGGCGATCTCGCGATCGACTTGTCGCGAACGATCTCCACGGTCGCCGCCCTTCCTGGGACGACGTTCCTCGTGGTCGTTCGGTTCGAGCCGCAGATGGATCTTGCCGGCGTCGGACTCCAGGAGAACCTGCCAGTCGGCTGGAAGATCAAGCCACTGGAGAACGCCGGTGCAGCATTCAAGCGGTCGAGCGTCCAATGGGTGTTCATCGATCAGATCAGGGCTCACACGACCAAGGTCATCTCGTACGAAGTGACGGTCCCTGAGAGCAATCAGCTCATCGCGACGACGCTCCCGGTCTGCTTCACCATCACCGGGACCTTCCAGGCGATGACGCCGTTCATGGAGACTCCGATCGAGGGTGACTCGAAGATCGAGATCACGGACGCGCTCCCGCTGAAGACGGCGATCGCGCATCTCGTGCCGCGTCTCAGCATCGACATGGATGACTCGATCGATCTGCGTCTGTCGCAGAAGATCGATCCGCAGCAGCTCACGCGCGCACTGGAGATGTGGCAGTACGAAGAAGCCGTGCCGTGGACGCAAGGGAAGACGATCAGCCTCGAGGAGATGAAGGAGCTGTCGGCCTACGCTTACACATGTACGCCGGTCGACGAGCAACTCCCCGGGATGATCCTGGCGAACATCAACGCGGTGCGCACGATCGCTACTCCGGTTCCGTGCAACAACATCCTGCTCAACTACTACGGGCCGGGAGGCGACAAGGCGGGAAGCACCTTCACCGTGAAGGTCGAGACGTGGGCCGACCAGGACTTGTACGGCGTCGGGCTGCACGAAGATCTTCCGACCGGATGGAGGGTCATCCCGATCGAGAACGATGGCTTCACGTACAAGGCCTCCCGAACGGAGTGGGTCTACCCGACGAAGCTGCCGGCGAACACCATGAAGACGATCATCTATCAGGTCGAGGTCCCTCAGACCGAGTTGATCGAGATCGCAGCGAGTGATCCTTGCTACGCGAGCTCTACCGACCTGTACGGAATCGTCGATTCGGGTCTACCTTGCATGGAGACCCCGGTGACCGGCGACAGCGGAATCGACGTGAGCGAATGCGTGTCGGTCCTTGTTGCGATCTCTCGATGGGACGTCAACAGCGATCGCCTCGACATCACGCTTTCCGACAAGATCTCGTTCCAGCAGGTCCAGCGCGCGATCGCGTTCTGGCTTGAAGACGAGATCGTGCCGTGGACGTGCGGTCAGACGGTCGGGTACCACACGCTGAAGGAGATCATCGCCTACTGGCTGACCGGAACGAACATCTGTGATCCACTCCCGAGCGTGCCCGATGGGCCGTGCGATCCGGACGAGTGGCTCTGTGATCCGTAAGTCGGCCTAGGTCGGGCCCGTACTGGGAGATGATACGAATGAGAACGACCAACCATACGGCGAGGGGGATACCCCTCGCCGTCCTCTTTTTCTTGTTGGCTTGGACGTCTTGGGCGGTGATGGGTGAGGGGACATTCAGCATCGACCAGACGATCAGCCCGAACAGAATCTACGTAGCCGGAACGGACGAAGAGCCGATCTCCGCCACGCTGACCATTGCCGTTGCCAGTGTGGGGCCGGCCGTCCGGTACCCCATCGATTGTCTATTCGTCATCGACACCTCTGCCACATCGGACCTCGTTCAGGCGAAGGAGTTCGCATTCGACCTGATCGACCAGTTCGGCTTCGACGACCGCGTCGGGGTCGTTTCATACGGGACGACGGCCGAACTCGACATTCCGCTGACGCACAACCTCGGTGCCGCCAAGTTGGCGATCGCCGATTTGAGGGCGAGCGGTAAGTCCGCGATGGGGCTCGCGATGCAAATGGCTCGACGCGAACTGGATCAAGTCGGGAGGGAGAACGCGATCCTTGTTGAAGTTCTCATCTCGGACGGCCAGTCGAGCGTTGGGATCGAGCCCGACACGGAAGGCACGGCAGCCGCCCAGATCGGGATTCAGATCGTCGCCGTCGGACTCGGAACTCTGATCAACCGGAACATGCTCGAGGGGTTTGCCGAGGAGACGGGCGGGCAGTTCTTCGAGCGTCCGACCGATCGAGCTCGAACGGAGATCCTCAACGACCTTGCCGTGTATGCGGCTGCGAGAGAGCTTCGTGTGGAGAAGCGGATTCCGGCTGAATTGAGGCTCGTTGACGCATCGCCAGAAGCGTCTCAGATTGAGCTTCATCAGGACGGCTCGACAACGGCCATCTGGCGCCTTGCGGATCTCGAACTTGGCGAGGGAACGTCGATTGAGATGGAGTTCGAAGTCCTCGAGAAAGGGGAATGGGAGACCGACGTCTCGTCGACCGTTCAGTACGTTGACTTCCGAGGCGTCAAGCGAATCGAGGAGATCCCGTCTTTGGTGCTGAAGGGCATCCTCCCGAACTCGGGACCGGTGGCGCTCTTCTCTGTTGAGGACGGCATCGCGAACACCGTCGACTCCGTTGTCTTCGAGGACGAGTCGTTCGATGACGATGGTGACGTCGTCGCTTGGGAGTGGGACTTCGGCGACGAGACGACGAGCCTCGAGCAGAACCCCGAGCACCGGTTCCATGACACGGGAACGTTCACCGTTTCGCTCGTGGCCATCGACGAGGACGGCGAGGAATCCGAGCCCTACGAGGCCGAAGTCACGGTCGCGCTAGGACCTCGAGTGACCGCGACACGAACGATCGAGTCCTGCCTTCCGGGTGACCTGACGGTCCCGGATGCAACGGTGGACATCACCCTGTTGATCGACGTCAAGGGAATGCTGAATGGTCTTGCCATCGTCGAGACGATCCCGGCCGGGTGGACGTTCGTCGAGGGCGACAATGATGGCGCCACGGCCCGGCAGACCGGAACCATCGCGGAGTGGCTGTTCGTCGAGAAGCTTGTCGGCGAGGAGATCAACTCCCAGCGCGAGATCCGGTACACGCTGCAGGCACCGGCCGACGCCGTTGCCGGGGAGTCGGGACTGGCACAGGCCTCGATCCAAGGATCGGTTGCCAGTTCGTCGCCGCGCTTTGAGCAGACGATTCTCGGCGAGGACAAACTCAGCGTGGCCAAGTTCTTGCCGATTCCAATCGTGATCTCCAGATGGGACACCGATACATCGGAGCTGAGGCTGTGCGAGCCGGATCCCGAAGTCATCGACTTTGCCGAGATCCAATACGCCGTCTCGCTGTGGCTTTCCGGCAACAGCGTGCCGCAGACCGACAATCGGGCGATCGACATCGTGTTGATGCAAGACCTGATTGCCTATTGGCTGACCGGTAGATCGGTCCACGATTCGCTCCCCTAGCGGGGGGGGCGAATCGGGCTCGATAAGGAGGGGGAATGAAAAGACTAGTCTTCGGACCGGTATTCGCCGTCGCCGCCCTTGCCGTCTTCGCGGTCTGCGGCCTCGCGTGGGATGCCGATTACGATCCGTCGACCTTCAATCCGGGCGTTGACGAGCCTGTCACGTTTGCTGTCTGCGAGCCGTGCATGGACTCTGGATCGTACCGGTATGCTTGGGACTTCGACGGGGATGGCACGACGGACCTGGAGTCGGATGATCCGGTCGTTGAGTATGCGTTCGCTGAGAGCGGATTCTTCGAGGCCGAGCTGACGCTGACCGACGCAGACGGCCGTCGGAAGACGAAGAGGAAAGGGATCCTCGTCGGCACCTATCCGGCCTTCGCCGTGCGCGAAACGGTCGACCAGGGTGACGGGACGATCTTCGTTCTGATCACGGTGACAGTGACCGAGACCTTGTCAGCTCCAGGGATCCAGGAGGGGATGCCAAGAGGGTGGCAGTTCGAACTCCTCGACAGCGGGGGTGCGTACACCCGTCCAAACGACGAGGAGCGGATCTACGAGGTCATCTGGTGGAACGAGGCCGAAGCCGGGACGGAGCTGACTTTCTCATACAGGCTCCATCCCGGGACGTCGTATCTGACGGAGCTCTCCGGTGAGTTCAGCGGAGTGCTGGATGGCCGCTTCGTCGGCGAGATCTGCGGCGAGATTGAGATTGAATCCTAGATACGTCTAATCGAAGTTCAGGAAGATCCGAGCCGGACGGCTGCTGCCGTCCGGCCTCTTCATTCCCGGAGGAGGCTTGTCGCGAACCTGGGTGGTCAGAGGGAGCGAGGCGGACCGCGGCGAAAGATGCGTCCCAGCCGAGCAGCGCTGCGGCGAGAGAAACAGCCGGAAGGAGGATTCATAAATCCCCGACGACACGCTGACGACGACGAGGATGCGCCGTCAGACGTGCCGTGGCCGAGCTATCCTCCGCTCTCTGCCGAGATGCCAAGGTCCTTCAGTTGATCTTCCGACACCGGCATCGGTGCTCCGGTGAGCGGGCATGCACCGGTCGCCGTCTTCGGAAACGCTATCACGTCTCGAAGAGAAGCTTCACCAGCCATCATCATGACCAGCCGGTCCATGCCGAGAGCGAATCCTCCATGCGGGGGAGCGCCGTAATCGAGCGCACGCAGAAAGAAGCCGAAGCGCAGCTCGGCCTCCTCCGGAGGAATCCGAAGCATCGAGAAGATCCGCTCCTGAAGCTTGCGAGCGTGGATTCGGATGCTCCCACTCCCAAGTTCAGTCCCGTTCAGGACGAGATCGTAGGCGTTCGAAAGGACGCAGAGCGGTTCAGTTTCCAGCCTGTCGACGTCTTCGGCTCGGGGTGAGGTGAACGGGTGGTGCGAACTGGTCAGCTCACCTGCCTCGTCGGCCTCGAACAGCGGGAAGTCGGTGATCCACAGGATCCGCCAGCCCTCCGCAGGGAGCTCCTTGTCGCGTCCCACGGCGAGACGGAGCTCCCCGAGAGGGCGCTCGATCCCTTCACCTGCGAGAAGCAGGATCAGGTCGCCCGGCGTTGCAGAGAATGCGTTCGCGATCGACGAGAGTTCCTCTTCCGTGAGGAACTTGGCGATCGGCGACTCGATCGTCTCGGTGACCTTCAGCCACGCAAGCCCCTTGGCACCCGCTGTGACTGCAATCTCCTGGAGCCGATCGATGGCGGAGCGGGAGTAGGACGCGCATCCTTCAGCGCGGACTCCGGCAACTTTCCCACCTGAGGCGACCGCCTCGGAGAAGACACGGAACCCGCAGTCGGACACCAACTCAGAGACATCGCAGATCTCCATCCCCATGCGTAGGTCCGGCTTGTCCGTGCCGTAGCGGGCGATGGCTTCGGCGTGCGTCATGCGGAGGAACGGACGCTTGAGCTCGACGGAGAGAACCTCTCCGAAGACGTGGGCGACCGCTCCTTCGAGAACGTCGAGGATCTCGTCTTTCCCTTCGGGGAAAGCGATTTCGAGATCGAGCTGGGTGAATTCGGGCTGGCGGTCGGCGCGGAGATCCTCGTCGCGGAAGCACTTGACCAGCTGTACGTACCGATCGAGGCCGCCGATCATGAACAGCTGCTTGAAGAGCTGGGGCGACTGCGGAAGGGCGTAGAACGACCCTTGGTGGACGCGACTCGGGACGAGGAAGTCGCGGGCTCCTTCAGGCGTCGATTTGGTCAGGAACGGTGTCTCGACTTCCAGGAACCCGGCGTCCGAGAAGTAGTCGCGCGTCGCCTTGAAGACGCGATGACGCAGCTCGAGGTTTCGCTGCATTCTTTCGCGTCGAAGATCTACGTACCGGAATCGAAGGCGCGTCTCCTCGGTCGTGTCGGAGCCGTCTCCTTCGATCAGGAAGGGTGGCGTCTCTGACCTGTTGAGCACCTCGATCGATGCGGCGTGGACTTCGACCTCGCCTGTCGGCATGTCCGGATTAGTGTTTCCTTCGCTCCTCGGCTGGACGATGCCCGAAACGACGACGACATCCTCGCGGTTGAGTGTGTGCGCCGTCTCGGCGACCCCCTGAGTGACTTCATGGGAAAACAGGAGCTGCGCGATCCCGGTCCGATCACGAAGATCGACAAACGTGATCGTGCCGAAGTCGCGGCGACGGTTCACCCACCCCGCCAGTCTGACCGTTCGACCGATGTCGGCTTTCGTCAGCCGCCCGCAGTAGTCCGTTCTCATGATCATCCGTCCCTTCGCTTCTTCGTTGTACGTGGGGATTTGACCGATTACAGGGAGACGCTTCCGGCCTGCAATCCCGCGCTAGCCGTTAGTGAGATTCGCCTTGAACACGCGTCGGCCGAGGTCGGGGCTCCAGTTCGTGAAGTTCCCCTCTTCGGAATCGCCGGCGACGAGCATCCTCATCATGTTCAGTTTGGCGGAGAGGTTGTCGAAATGATAGACGCACACGGCTTCCGGGATTTTCGGAAGCACGGAAGCACCGTACTCGAGCAGGCCGTGGTGCGAAATCAGGATGTGCTCGAGGAGAAGCGGAAGCCTCGCGTCGGGCCATTCGTAGTCCGCTGCAGCGTCGCGCACCATGTCGCGGCCGAGGAGAATGTGTCCGATGAGCTCACCGGTGAGGCCATGACGGGGGGCGATCGGGTTCTCCATCTCCTCGAGCTTCCCGATGTCGTGGAGGATCGCTCCGGCCACGGCGAGTCCGTGGCGAAGGCGGAGTGTGGGAAGTGATGTCGCGAGACCCGCCACGCCTGCGGTAACCTCCAGCGTATGCTCAAGCAGGCCGCCGATGTACGCGTGGTGCTTGGCGATGGCAGCCGGGGCCCGCATGAAGGCCTCGTCTCGCTCCTCCAGAAGACGGAGGGTCAGCTGTCGGAGAGGTTCGGGTTCGATCGAGCCCACGAGGCGGATCAATTCCTCCCACATCTCCTCGATGTTCTGCTCGCTTGCCGGAACGAGAAGGCTTGGGTCGAAGTCCGGGAGCTTCCCTTCTTCCTTCTCGTGCGAACTCAGACGGCGGATCGACTCGATGATCAGCTGGAGCGTGCTTCGATACGTCTCCGTTCGTCCCTGAACGAAGACAAACTCCCCCTCGTCGAACTGATCGGCGAAGCGTTCCGCGATCTCGGACCACGCACGTGCCGGGATGGTGCCGGTCCGATCGGCGAGGACGAGCTCCAAGTACGGGTCTCCCTTGCGGGTCGATCGCTGCGCCTTCTGCTTGGCGAGGAAGCATTGTGCAATCCGCTGGCCTTCTCGCATGTCGGACACGGGAACGTGGAGGAGCGGATAAGAGACCTCGTCCCGGACACGCTCGAACAGACGTTCTGAACTCATGGGATCCTTTCTCGCGAAACCGCGGACTTCCAGTGTAGGAACCGGCTCGAGAAAATCAACTCGGGGTTCGGACCTCCCCGCTCTGCTACGGCGGCCGGATCCTGTAAGCTTGCCCTCGGAAAGGAGCGGGAATGGACGATCGACGATTGCTGCCGTTGCTTGAAGACGCGTTGCGTGCCGAGCGGGACGGATATGAGTTCTACACGATGGCGGCCGAGAAGAGCGAGGATGTGGGCGCCGTCAAAGTCTTCGAGCACCTCGCCGAAGAAGAGCGTCGACATTTCGGCGCTTTGCAGATGGAGTATCGGGCGATTCTCGATGGGTCGGGCTGGGATCCGAGCGTCGTTCTCGGCGAGCGTTGGCGTCCCCAGGGAGCGTCGGGAATCTTCTCGGAAGACTTCAGGCGGCGGATCGAGGGCAGACACCTCGAGATGTCTGCGCTATCGATCGGGATTCTCTTGGAGAAGAGCGCACACGTGTTCTACGCGGACGCGGCGGAAGCGGAGAAAGACGAAGCCGTGCGCCGGTTCTTTGGAGACCTCGCAGATTGGGAGAACGAGCACTACCAGCTCCTACTTCGCGAAGACTCCGACCTCCGCGACGAGTACTGGAGTGAGAGCCGCTTCGCTCCACTTTCTTAGCAGAAGCCAGAAGCTCGAACCAGACGTGCTCCGATGATGCGCAGACTCGCTCAGCCACCCGCTTGGCGAGCGGGTGACGGTCTTTCGCAGCGACGGCGCTTGCTACGGCTCCTCGCAAGTCGCGTCTGGGGGCTCAGGGACCAGCGTGTGGCTGACGAGCGGGAAGTTGTCCTGATCCCCGTCGCTCGAGATCAGATACGGAAGGTCCCAAATCCCGTCTTCGTCGGCATCGATCCCGGAGAAGCCGCTCCAGTAGTTGCCGCGGATCCCATCGTCCCACAGGTTCGGATCATCGGTGTACGCGTCGTGCAAGTTGTCAACGAACGCGTTGTTGAGGACGGTGTTCTGCTCCGAGCCCAGGTTGAAATAGACGCCCATGTGCGAATCGGAGATCAGGTTCCCGCTGATGCGGCTCTCGTTTGATGCGTCGAGCCAGAGGGCGGTGTCGTTCTGCTCGAACACGCTTCCTAGCACCTGGTTGTTGTGTGAGAAGTAGGTGTGGATCGCGTCGGTGTTCTTCGCGAAGAGACACCCGGTGATCCTGTTGAAGGACGAGAAGTTGAGGGTAACGCCGGTCCAGTTGGCTTCGAGGGTGCAGTTCTCGATCGTCCCGTTCTGGACGTAGCTGAAGTAGATACCCGACTTCGCAGCGCCGCTGATCTCGACGTTGCGGATCACGAACGTGCGGGTCGTTCCGTGAATGCGAATGCCGTAGTCATCAAGGCCAGCGTCGATCGACCAGTTTTCCACGACGTATGGATCTTCGACGGTTCCGCTCCCCGAGCAGACGCCGTTCTCGACCGTGAACTCGTGATCGTTCGTAATGACGATCACGCGACGCCCCACCAGGTCTCCCCCTGTGGCAAGTAAACCGATGAAGACAAACAAGAACACGGTGCAGCCGAGAACTGCCCCCTTCTTCATACCTCATCACCCCTTTAGCGATCCTTCTCAAGACGAGCGAGTACATCTTAGCAGGTCAATGGGTGGATGTGAAGGCGGCCGTGCGGCTCGAAGGTGACATCCGCCCCTCGTCGGGAGGTTAGGAGTGTCCGCGTCTCAACGCACGCCAAAGGGTGACCGGAACACCGCGACCGCGGAAGCCGAAGACGAGAATCGCTCCGGCGATGAACCCGCCGATGTGTGCGAACCACGCGACGCCACCGCCGCTTCCGAGCGAGCCGGCCCCGCTGATGACTTGGAGGACGAACCAGAATCCGAGCAGGAAGACGGCCGGGACCGGGATCAGCCGGAGGAAGAAGAAGATCGGGATCAGCGTGAGGACCCTGGCGAACGGGAAGAGCATGAAGTAGGCGGCCAAGACACCGGCGATCGCGCCTGAGGCTCCGATCAACGGGATCGGACTCCCCGGGTCGATCGCGATCTGAGCGAACGCCGCGGCGATGCCGCAGAGGAGGTAGAAGACGAGGAAACGTGCGGGGCCCATCGCGTCTTCCACGTTGTCGCCGAAAATCCAGAGGAACAGCATGTTCCCCAACAGGTGCATCAGCCCTCCGTGAAGGAACATCGAGGTGAGTAACGTGATCCAGATGGGAAGAGGAATAGCGGGAGGAAGGTCCGTTCCCCGAAGGATTTCGACGGGGACCACGGCGTATTGCGAGACGAGATAGTCACTCGCGGAAAGCGGGTAGAGGGACGGATCCCCTCCGGATAGACGGTGTGCCTGATAGGCGGCCGAATCGAATCCAGGGGGCGGCGAAAGGCCCTCATTCTGCCATGTGATGCCGTCGTTCAGGCGAACCGGCTGCGTCTGCAGGTATCCCTGATACAGGAAGACGAGGAGGTTGAGGACGATCAGCGTGACAGTCACCACCGGGAATCGCCGGCTCGGCAGGGTGTCACGGATCGGAATCATGGCGGGATGGTACTCGCTCGCCCGGAAGAGCGGCAAACGATTGAACTGAACCGGGGAAAGGCTACACTATCCTCGTCTGAAGGAGGGTGTATGGAACTGCTGAAGAGGCTCAGTGAGGCCCACGGAATCTCCGGCTACGAGGCACCGGTCCGCCAGGTCATCGTGGAGGCGCTGAAGGATCACGTCGACACGGTCGAGGTCGATCACCTCGGAAACGTGATCGCGCACAAGAAGGGAGACGGCCCCGTCGTCCTTGTCGCCGGCCACATGGACGAGATCGGGTTTCTCGTCAGTCACATCGAGAAGGCGGGATTCCTCCGGATCCAGCCGGTCGGAGGCTTCGACCCCGTGACGCTCGTAGCTCAGCGAGTGGACGTTCACACGAGTGACGGACTCCTCCCCGGTTGCATCGGACGGAAGCCGATCCACATCCTGACAGACGAAGAGCGAAAGAAACCGGTCAAACTGGAGGACCTGTTCGTCGACGTGGGCCTTCCCGGCGAAACGGTCTGCGAGAAGGTGTCCATCGGTGACGTGGTCACGCTCCGCCAGTCGTACATCGAGTACGGAGACGTGGTCTCCGGGAAGGCGCTCGACGACAGGCTCGGCGTCTACGTGGGAATCGAGGCGATGAAGAAGGCGAAGAAGCTCGACTGCGACTTCTACCTCGTGGCGACGACGCAGGAAGAAGTCGGCCTTCGCGGGGCCCACGTCTCCGGGTACAGCATCAACCCCGACATCGCGATCGCGCTCGACGTCTGTATTGCAGCCGACACGGCCGACGTTCCGGAGAACCGCCACGTCTCGAAGCAGGGCGGCGGGACGGCGATCACGCTGAAGGACGCGCGCGGCGTCTGGCATCCGCTGCTCGTCAAGGCGCTCCGTGAACTGGCCGAGGAGCGGAAGATCCCGTATCAGGTCGTCGTTCCCGGACGCGGCGGAACCGACGCTGCGGCTCTCCAGATCGCTCGGGAAGGATCGGCGGCGATGGCGCTCTGTATTCCGACCCGCTACGTGCACTCGGTGGTGGAGACGGTCAGCGTGAAGGACATCGAGGCAACGATCGACCTCTTGGCCGCGTTCCTCGAGACGGCAAGCAGCGTCGATCTGACTCAATAGCGGAACGATGAAGACCCTGTTCGCAGGTTTCGATCTTGTTGCGACGATGGACGTCGACGCGCGTGAGATCGCCGGCGGCTACGTCCTCGTCGAAGGGAACCGGATCGTGGGGGTCGGCGAAGACGCAAGCGGGATCGAGGTCGACGAGATCGTTCGGGGAGGAGGGAAGATCCTCCTTCCCGGATTCGTCAACACGCACCATCATCTCTACCAGGCGCTCTTCCGGAATGTTCCGGGTGCGTCGGACGCGAAGCTGTTCGATTGGCTCGTCTTCCTCTACGAACGGTGGAAGCGCCTCGATGAGGAGGGGATGCGTGTGGCGTCGGCCGTTGCCTGCGGCGAACTTCTCCTGTCCGGGGCGACGACGACGACCGACCACTGCTACGTCTTCCCCCGCAACGGTGGAGCGATTCTCGATGCGGATATCGAAGGGGCTACGGAAGCCGGCATCCGGTTCCATCCGTGCCGCGGCTCGATGTCACTGTCAAAGAAGGATGGCGGCCTCCCGCCGGATTCCGTCGTGCAGTCGGAAGAAGAGATCCTGAAGGACTGCCAGCGAGCGATCGAGCGGCACCACGATCCTGAGCCGCTCGCGATGCTGCGGATTGCGCTCGCGCCGTGCTCTCCGTTCTCGGTGACGCATGACCTGATGCGCGAAACGGTGACCCTCGCCGAGGAGCACTCCGTGCTGATGCACACGCATCTTGCTGAGACGCAAGACGAGGAGACGTACTGCATGGAGCGCTTCGGCGCGCGGCCGGTCGACCTGATGGAGGATCTCGGCTGGCTTCGGGACGATGTCTGGTTCGCTCACCTGGTTGTGCTGAACGCGTCGGACATCGACAAGCTGTCGAGGGCCGCAGTCGGCATGGCCCACTGCCCGAGTTCGAACATGACCCTCGGCTCGGGGATCGCGCCTGTCGTGCAGATGATGGGGACGGGGATCAAGATCGGACTTGCCGTCGATGGTTCAGCGAGCAATGACTCCTCGAACATGATCCGTGAGGTTCGTCAAGCGATGCTCCTGCAGCGGGTCGCCGGCGGCGCCGATTCATTGGACGCGCGAGAGGCCCTCCGCATGGCGACGATCGGCGGAGCCCGCGTTCTCCATCGCGAAGACGAGATCGGGTCGCTCGAGGTCGGCAAGGCGGCGGACCTCATTGCATTCGACCTCTCCGATATCGCGTTCGCAGGTGCGCAAGCGGATCCACTCGCGGCGATTGTGCATTGCGCCGCCGACCGCGTCGATCTCGCGATGGTCAACGGCTCGTGGCGCGTCCGGGACGGGCGCTTGATCAACGAATCGGTCTACGATCTCATCCCGAAACACAACGAGATCTCGCTGCGATTGACCGAGGCGCGATGAGGATCGAGCTGGAGATCGCGTTTTCATTCAAGCGGGATCTCGACGAAGGATATCGCTTCATCGAGCTCCGCGACGGCGCTGACGTTGAGACTGCGCTACGGGACTGGGTCGGGAGGCACTCACAGGCCGAGGCTCGGCTGTTCGACGGGGACGGCTCGATTCGTCGCCACATCAACGTGCTGATCAATGGTGGGAACGTCAAGCTTCGCGAGGGATTCAAGACCGTTCTGAGCGACGGGGATCGACTGACGATTCTTCCGCCGGTCGGCGGAGGCTAGCTGACATTCGGCGAAGCCCCCAGAAAGAGGCAACCGAGGAGACCCCGGAGGAGCCTCCTCGGCCGGTGTGGTGGCTATCCGCAAGGAGGTTTAGCGGAGAGCAGCATTTCTGCTGCTCGACGTGAATTCTGCCCGCGGATTGTGAACCCTGCGTGAAGAGCGAATGGGTTTCCCGTGTTGGATGTATCTCCCCAGTTCTGTAGTTCCCCAGGGCTTTACTGGGGGCAAGCCCGCTGTCGTCGGCGAGCCTCATGGTCCGTGTGGTGACGTCCGTGACGGTCGACGCTCGCTCGCGTGTGCTCTCATTACCATCGTGAGATTTCCGGAAGTGGCCATCGGATGGGACTAGAGCCGGTAGAGATCGGGGCGGCGGTCGGCGAGCTTGTCGTTGCGAGACGTGATCCGCTTGCTGCGCGCCTCGGTCAGGTCAATCTCAACGACCGCGACCTCCGGTCGGTCCGGAGAGAGTCGGGCGAGGATCTCTCCTCTGGGTGAGATGATCTGGCTTTGCCCGGTGTAGCGAAGGGTTGTCTCGGATCGTGCTTCCTCCCCGACGCGGTTTGCGGTCGCAGCGAACAGGCCGTTCTCCAGTGCTCGAACGGCCATCGTGCGCTGGGCAAGATCGGGGAGGATCAGGTTGGACGGATGTGCAATGACATCAGCTCCCAGAAGGGCGAGGGAGCGAGCCGACTCCGGGAAGAGATGGTCGAAGCAGATCATGATGCCGATGCGTGCGCCCCCCGTGTCGGCGACCGAGAAAGGTCGGTCGCCTGGCTCGAAGTAGAGGGATTCCTCTCCGAACAAGTGGATCTTGCGGTAGCAGGAGATGAAGCCATCCGGGCCCACGAGAACGGCTGCGTTGTAGACACGACCTTCGGAGCTCTCAGGGAGTCCGGCGACAATATGACAGCCGTGCTCCCGGCAGTAGGCGGCCAAGGCATCGGTCGTCGGTCCAGCGGGGACCGCTTCGGCCAACGCGTCGACTTCGTTTGCGGATCTGAACTGATACCCTGTGGCGAAAAACTCGGGGAGGACCCAAAGGTCGGCAGATTCGCCCGCTAGGAGATCGAGAGCTTCGCCGATGTTTCGTTCGCGTTCTCCGAATGCCGGTTCGGTCTGTGCGATTCCTAGATGCATGGCGAAATCCTAGCGGATTGACTGCCGGCGGCGCCACGTTCCCCGCAGCCACCGCCTCCGGTCCTCAAGGTGCGTGGGGTCAGATCCAACGGTCAGTTGCACGTCCCGCCGCCGCAGCCGAGCCCGAAGACCTTGGCGAGCAGAATCGCGACGATCACGAAGTAGACGAGTCCGGAAAGATCAGCTTCCATTTCCCCCTCCAATCACAGCTTGGCTCCATTATGCCACAGGGCGGTGTCAGCGACCGACTTCGGGCACGAACAGAGCGTCGAAAGAGAGGCCCCATCCCTCGCTCGTGGTGAACTCCACATCGATGCTCGCCGAGAGAAGCGTGCCGTCGTTCATGTCAACGTCGGACGAGACGAAGATGGAGGCGTTGGGCGTGTTCACGTCGAGGTCGAGTCTCGAGTCGTCGAGCCGTTCGTCTTCCCAGTCGTAGGGGATCTGCCACGAGATTTTGTGGGAGTCGCCGCCGCCGGACAGGCGTACGCTGATGCGTGCTTCGCTCTCGAGTCGCCAGTGGAACCGGTGCTCGGCCTCCGTCCGATCGAAGGCGAACGGGCTTGCGCCGTGGATGAATGTGCTGCCCCACGAGATCGCAAGGTCCTGAGTCTTCGAGGAGAGAGCGAGCGTGAAGGACTCCTGTCGATCCCAGCCGAGCGCGTTTCCATAGCGGGCTCTCGAGCGTCTCCTCCAGTGGGCGGACGTAGAAGGGTAGCCAGAACGCGGAGACGCCGGCCACACGGGCGGAGAGGCCGAAGGCGACGAGGAGCCTTTCTGTGTAGAGGAGAAGGCGGTTCGCACTAAGTGTGTAGGGCTGGCGTTGCAGCGAGACGTCGCAGCAGTTGCACGTTGTGATCTCACCGTGGTGGGCCTCGATCATAGTGAGTTCTCCCGTTTCGTCGAAGGCCACGGTGCCCCGTTCGACGGGAAAGAAGAGTTCGTGCTCCTCTCCAATCGAGTTGACGAATCGGCTCTGCCCGGAGAAGGTCTCCGCCTCAACGCGACTTGTGATGACGCTCCCGCCTTCCTCGACGAGGTGAGTGATCATGTCGTCCGCAACGAGCTGAACGTCGTCCCTCATCTCCAGACGCACGGAGCCGGACGCCTCCAGCCGTCACTCGTCCTCCTCGGTTCTCACCTGGTCGAGCCGATCGGACATGATGCGCGGTCCTTGGTAGCTGGCCGAGACCGATCCAGTGGCCCGAAACTCCGATCGGTCCTCCGAGACGAACAGCTCGTCACTCGAGAGGTCGAGTGGAGCCTCCTGACTGTTTCCGAGGAGCGCGAAGAGGAGAAGGAAGACGGCGAACCACGAGACGCGGGCGCGCCAACGGCTCCAGAGATCGCGGTAGGCGAGCCGGTCGACCCGAAGGAAGAGCAAGAGCCCGATTGCCCCGAAGACCAAGTCCGGAATCCAGGCAGCCAGAGCCGGGTTCATCGCACCTCGCCGACCGAGGGTCTGCGTCCACCACAGCGCGCCCTGAAAGAGACCGACGAAGAGCAGGCCGAGGACGATCCCGGCGGCACGGCTTCGCGGATTGAAGGCCAGACTGACGGCGCCGCCGAAGAGGACGAACACGATCGTCGCCAACGGAAGGGATCCTTTCAGGTGTGCTTCGACGACGAACTCGTCCGCACGCTGACCGGTCCGCCTTGCCTGATCGATCCGGCGAACGAGTTCGGCGATCCCCATCTCCGCCGGCGTCCGTGAACGAGAGAGGACCTCTTCAATGCTTTGCTCCAAGGGAATGGCCAGACTTTCGAAGCTCCCTGAATAAGATAGGAGGCCGTCCGAATCGAAGCCGTAGACGTTTCCGGCTTCCAGCTGCCACGCCGCCCCCGTCCATCTTCCGAGTTCCGCCGTGATCATCGTCACCCTGGATTCTGCATGAGGGAAGAGCCGCCCGGTCGTGTCGTAAATGTGGATGTCGTGGAGTGTCCCCTCCTCTTCGTTGTATCGGCGGATGTAGAAGAACTGATTGTTCGCCCCCTTGAAGAAAGCGTTGGCCGTGATCCGCGGAACTCCTTGACGGAAGATGACATCCCGGAGCGCCTGCTGGTACGCGTGTTCCGACGCGGGAACTCCCCAATTGTAGAGCGCGAAATCGGCCGCCCCGATCACGGCAGCGGCGATGATCAGCGGGAGCAAGATCCTTCGTAGAGGGATTCCGATCGACTCGAGGGCGACGATCTCACGATCGTGGGCGAGACGGCCGAGGCCGAGGAACGTCGCGAAGAGGGCGCTCATCGGCACGGCGATCACCAAGAGGCTCGGCATCTTCAAGATCACGATGCGGAGAAGCGTCAGCATGCCGATGCCGCGATCGACCATCAGATCGGAGAGAGACAGGATGATGTTGAGGAGAATGAACAAGGTAAGTCCGGCCAGGGCGAGGACGAACGGCCCGACCATCTCGCGAAGCAAGTACCGATCGCAACGGCGCAACATGGCAGAAGCGAGTGTACCGGACCGGTCGGAGCCGCGCCCAGTCCGCGTCGTCGGAGTCTCTCATCCAGTTCCCTTGGGCAATTGACCCCTGTCAGGCGATTCAGTATAGTCTTTCGATTGATGATGAAAACGCGGCTGTACGTCGAAACCTGGGGCTGTCAGATGAACCGGCACCAATCGGAGGGAATCGCCGGCCTTCTCCGTCGTGCCGGGTATGCCTTGGCGGACGATCTCGAGGATGCGGACGTGGTGTTGTTCAACGGATGCATGGTGCGGCAGAAGGCGGAAGAGAAGGTATACGGTCGCATCGGTGCCGTCGTCGAGGAGAAGCGTCGACGCGATCTACTCCTCGGTGTCGGAGGATGCTTGGGACAGATTCGAGGGGAGTCCTTGCTCGAGCGATTCCCGGCGATCGACTTCGTTTTCGGCGCGCGCGGACATGAAATGCTGCCCGAGCTGATCGAACGGACTCTCGAAGATCGTCGTCGTCGAGCCGACGCGCCGGAAGACGCGCCGATCGACGAGGTTCCGCACGTTCGATCGAGTCCGGTGACCGCGATGGTCACGATCACCGAAGGCTGCTCGAACTTCTGTTCCTATTGCATCGTGCCCTACGCTCGCGGTCCGATGCGGAGCCGCCGTCCTGAGGCGATCTACGGCGAGGTGGAAGACGCCGTGGCGAGCGGCCACAGGGAGATCCTGCTGTTGGGCCAGAACGTGAACTCCTACGGGCACGATCACCCCGAGTTTGGCGATTTCCCTTCGCTTCTGGGCCGTGTCGCCGGAATCGGAACGGACCGAGTCAGGTTCACCAGTTCTCATCCGCGAGACCTGACGAGGAACGTGCTGGAGACGATCGCTTCAACGCCCAACGTCTGTCCGCATCTCCACGTCGCGTGCCAGTCGGGAAGCAATGCGATTCTGCGGGCAATGAACCGTGGCTACACGAAGGACCGGTTCCTCGGGATCATGGAGAGCGCAAGGAAGATAGTCCCTGGGATCAACATCACGACCGATCTGATCGTCGGATTCCCGGGGGAAGATGAAGCGGGCTTCGTCGAATCAATGGATCTGGTCGAGCGGGGACGATTCGGCTCGATCTTCGTCGCCAAGTACTCTCCCCGACCGGGGACGAAGAGCGCAAGCCTGGTTGACGACGTCCCAGAGGCTGAGAAGAGCCAGCGTTTGCGTCGCGTTCTCGATCGCCAGAGGGCGATCGCCCTCGAGGAGAACGAGCGGTTCATCGGACAAGATGTCGAGGTTCTGATCGAGGGCGAGGCTCGTGGAGGCGCTTGGCTGGGGCGGGCCGCCGACCACAGGACCGTGGTCATTCACGGAGATCGACGACCGGACGGTCCGGGCCCGGGCGACCTCGTGACCGTTCGAGTCGAGGCGGCGACTTCGGCCTCTCTGTCAGGCGTCGCGCTCGTGCCGGTTGTGTCCGTTCCGCTGGGAAAGGAGGGACCATGATCATCACTGTCACGCTCAATCCGGCCGTCGACAAGACCTACTGGGTCGAGAACCTGAGGATCTGCGAGACGACCGAGGAGGAATTCCTCACGACTGCGGTGGACAGCGCCACATCCGCCGGCGGCAAGGGGATCAACATGTCCGTCTTCCTGTCGAAGATGGGAATGGAAAACATCGCGATGGGGTTCGTCGGAGGGCATACGGGACACGTCGTCGTTCGCGATCTTCGCGATCGGGGCGTGACAACGAACTTCGTCTGGACGCGAGAAGAGACGAGAACGAACGTAACAGTGCTCGAGAGAGGCCACGAGTACGTTCCGCTTTTCATCGGAGAGCCAGGCAGGCAGATAGAAACGTCGGAAGTCGAGCGCTTCCGCCGGAAGTTTCGGACGATGCTGAGTCGCGCCAGTTGGGTTGTTCTCGCCGGAAGCCTGCCGCCGGGGGTCGACGTGGATCTCTACCGCGACCTCGCGACGATGGCCCAGGACGCCGGTGCCAAGGTCGTGGTGAGTGCGCGCGGTGAGGCTCTCATGAGGACGTTCGAAGCGTGTCCGTATCTGGTCAAGCCGGACACACGCGAACACCGGGAACTGATGGGGATCGAACTGGCTTCGAAGGAGAAGATCATTGAGGCTGGGCGCCGGATTGCCTCATGCGGGGCGGAGATGGTCGTCATCTCCCATCAGGTGACCGGGGACATCGCAGTGACCCGAGACGCCGTCTGGGAGATTCGGACGCCGGTTCGAACGGCGGAGTTTAGGAACATCGTTGGCGCTGACGATGCACTCCTTGCCGGTATCCTATACCGGATTGTGCAGGGCGATTCGGTCGAGGAGGCGCTCCGGTTCGGACTCGGTGCCGGCCTCGCCAGCGCGGAAAGCGACGAGAAGGTGTGCGGGGAACTCGACAAGATCGAAGCGGAAATGGCGAAGGTAACGGTGGAGCGGATCTAGAGAGGAGGGAGCATGAAAGTCCGGGAGATCATGACCAAGGATCTGACCGCCGTGGAGAAGGACCTGCCCGTCCGCCAGCTCATCTTCATTCTCGAAAACGCAGAGATGCCGAACATGCCCGTCGTGGGCGACGACGGAACGTTGGTCGGATTCATCTCGGAGAAGGACCTGATTCGGGCCGCCCTGCCAGGGTACTTCGAGATGCTGCACAGCGCGTCGTTCATTCCGGATATGAACCAGCTCTCGACGAAGCTGATGCAGATCGCCGACGAGCCGATCGAGAAGTACATGCGGCGCGATGTCCACTTCGTCACGGAAGACGATGACGACCTTCGGGCCGCGGATCTCGTGATCCGCCAGGGCGTCAAGAACCTGCCGGTGGTCGACGTTGACGGCCGGTTGGTCGGGCGAGTGCGGCGGATCGACCTGCTGAGGCACCTCCTGTAGTCGCCAAGATGGACGTTCCCTGGGCTCGTCTTCGCGTTCCGCGATTCTGCGCCGTTTGCGGCGACGACCGTCACCTGTCTGATGTTGGTGCGAGGTCAGCCGACGAACCAGCCAACGACACGATCCCATGGGTCATCTACGGCGATGTGGCGGTCCCGTCCTCCGAAGTCGCATTCGACGCCAAACTCCTTGCCCGCGTTCTCCACCCGACCCTGCCCGACCACGAGTTCACGACGATCTGCGAGCTTCACGACATTCCACTGCGCGCTGACGAGCCAGCGCGCGCTCTGGGAGAGCTGTTCGGTCTCCTCATCCAGGAGGTCATGCGACTCGATCGAGCCGTGGTCGGCCTCCTCGCGCGGCTCCTCCCCGAACCGCTCTCGGGACTCCTCTCACGTGCCCTCGTCCTCCCTCCGGCGCCGTCAGCGCAAACGGAGAGAGCGGAGGCGGCTGAGCCGATCGAGCCGCAGGAGCAGAGGGGGGGCGAACCCTCTTCGGGGGATCCGCTTGGCCCCGCCGGGTTTGTCGCCAGAAGCCTCCCCGCATACGAGCAGCGAGACGGTCAGGTCGCGATGGCCAGGGGGGTTGAGCGTGTGCTTCGGGACGGTGGAGCTCTTGTTGTAGAGGCCGGTCCGGGAACGGGAAAGACGTTCGCTTACTTGATTCCGGCGATCGGCCATCTCGCCCGCGAGCGGTCGTCTCGCATCATCATTTCTACGCGAACGAAGCAGCTTCAGGAGCAGCTGTTCGCGAAGGATCTTCCGTTCCTGCTTGCGGAGATGGGTTCGAAATCGAAGGTCGCTCTTCTCAAAGGGCGAGAGAATTACCTTTGCCTGCGCCGATGGGAGATCGCCGTCCGAGAGTTGAGTGAGGGACTCGAACGGGACCGGCTGCATCTCCTGGCTCCTCTCGCTCGTTGGTTGTGGGAGACGGAGACAGGAGACATTGACGAAAACGTCGCGTTTCTGGCCCACGCGAGTGCGAGAGAGTTGTGGCGTCGGCTCTGCGATTCTCACCTTCACTGCATCGACTCGGTCTGCCCGCATGTGGACGAGTGTTTCTCGATTCGAGCTCGTCGACGGGCTCGGAAAGCCGACCTCCTTATCGTCAATCATTCGCTTCTCCTCAACGACCTCACCGTGGACCGCCTCGTTCTCGGGAAGTACACGCACGCCATCATCGACGAGGCTCACGCGTTGGAGGAGACGGCGAGGTCGGCGTTCACGTTGAGCCTCTCTCTTCGCGTCGTCGAGCGCCTCGCGGACGAGTTGACGCCGAGCCGGCGTCGGAGGGTCGGATGGCTGCGTCGCCTGCCCGAAGCGAGAGAGGACATTGACGTTCGAGCGGCGACCGATCTTGTGGCCGCGTTGAGGACGGGCGCGTCGCGGTTGTTCGCCGGATTGGAGCGGAAGCTCCCCGATGAACGGCGCGGCCCGCTTCCGAGCTTCGCCGACTACGTGACGACGTTCGACCGGCTGGCAACGAGGGCCGAACAATTGCAGATGGCCATCGAGGAGTTGATCGACAAGATCGACGATCCCGAACTGGAGCGCGAGGGCGAAGCATACGTCGGGTCGATTCGGGAACTCGGCTACTTGTTGAGACTCCTCGTCGCTCCGCCGGAGGCGGATGCCGTGCATTGGTACGAGCGCGACCGCTACGGTCTGTCGCTCCACGTGACTCCTCTCGAGGTCGCGCCGATCCTCACGAGAGCCCTCTACCCGCCTCTAGAGGCGGTCGTGCTAACCTCTGCGACCCTCTCTGTCGATGGAGACTTCGATTTCGTCGTCCGCGCGCTTGGCCTGGATGCTGCGTTCGACGAAGTCGACACCGAGGTCGTCGCAAGTCCGTTCTCTTACCGAGAACACATGCGGATTTGCATACCCTCCTGGCTGCCGTCCGTCACCGAGGATGGCGAACGGTACGCGGACGAGCTGGCCGCCTTCCTCGGTCGTCTTGCCGGCCGACTTGGTCGAAAAGGCCTCGTCCTCTTCACGTCACACAGCCTGCTCGGCGAGGTCCGCCGCCGGCTTCCCGACGAGATCGAGGCCCTCTCGCAAGGAGTCGACGGACCGAGGAGCAAACTGATTGAGAGATTCAGGAGATTCCAGGGAGGAATCTTGCTTCTCGGCACCGACAGCTTCTGGGAGGGCGTGGACTTCCCGGGGGACGAACTGGAGTACGTTGTGATCACCCGACTCCCGTTTGCCGTGCCGACGGATCCGATTCAGGCGGCTCTGGGGGATCACTACGCACGAATCGGGCGTGACCCGTTCCTCGACCTCGCGCTACCGAGAGCCGTCCTGAAACTTCGGCAAGGAGTCGGGAGATTGATCCGGACGCGACGAGACAGGGGCGCGGTCATTCTGACCGACCGGAGGATCCTCGTGAAGGGCTACGGCCGCTCATTCGCAGCGGCTCTGCCGGCCTCATTGGAGGCGTTCTCGTCACCCGGGGCGCTCGTCGAAGACGTCGCAGGATGGTTCGGCGATGCTCGGCAGAGCGGGCTTCCTCCGATCGTTGCCAATTGACATGCCCGCTTTGGATCAGTAGAATGGCTCACAACTGATCGCAAGATTTCGTGCGACTCAACCCGTGACTTACGCTCCTATGGGAATCTCCGTGGTGGTACCCGCTTACAACGAAGCTGGTCGGATCAGCGCTGTTCTCCGACCCGTCTTGGCGAGTCCGATGGTCGACGAGGTCATTGTCGTCGACGACGGATCGGATGACGGTACGGGCGAAGAAGCGACGGGTTTTCCGGTGACGGTGGTCTGTCTTCCTGAGAATCGCGGAAAAGCGGCGGCCCTCGATGCCGGAGTTACCGAGGCGAGGAACGACACGTTCCTGTTTCTCGACGCAGACCTCGTCGGGCTGACGGCGGACCATGTTGGCGACCTCATCCGAGCCTATCGAGACGGAAACCTGGACATGGTCATTGGGGTCTTCTCCAGCGGAAGGAAGAGCACGGACTTCGCGCAGAAGATCAACCCGTACGCGTCAGGTCAAAGGGTCCTGTCACGGGGCGTTTGGGAGCGGACCAAAGAGAACGTCGGAGGAATGGACTACGGCATCGAGTTCGCCCTGTCGAAGCTTGCGGCCAAGGAAGGCTGGCTCAAAGAGCATGTGAAGCTCGCAGGTGTGACCCACGTCCTCAAAGAAGAGAAGCGCGGCTTCACCAAAGGGGTTCTCGATCGATTGAAAATGTACGGAGACATGATCAAGTGGCTGTTCAAGAAGATCTGACCAAACGCCTGCGTCGCGCCCGGCCGGCGGCGAAGGCGGACTGCGGAGGGACATGAACGCGTGGATTGTGTTCGCCCTCTGTGCGGGAGGCATCGTCCTCGCCGGGATGCGGCTTGCCCTGTACGGAAATGCGCTGGGAAGGCATTTGCACATTGGGCAGGGGTGGATCGGTCTGATCTTCCTGGCGACGCTGACGTCGATTCCCGAGCTGACGACGACAGTCACCGCGGCCAGCATCGGGGAGCCGAGTATCGCTGTCGGCAACGCACTCGGGAGCAACTTGTTCAACGTCGCCATCATCGCGGTGATGGACATCCTCCTGCTGCGGCGTCGTCCGGGGTCCTTCCTGGCGCTGGTACGACCGTATCACGTGATCAGCGGCGGCATGGCGATCCTGCTGACGGCGCTGGCGCTGCTCGGGATCGTGTGGAAGCCGGGGGGAGCAGTCCTCGGGATCAGCCCGATCAGCGTCTTCATCCTCATCGGTTACTGCGCCGGGGTCTTCCTCCTGTTCCGAGCCGAGAGGGAGGATCAGACGGAGGACGAGCCTTCGACGCGGAAGCTGCCGTCGCTCGTTGTCTCGTCGATCGGCTTCCTCGTGTGTGGGGCGATCATCGTCGTCTGCGGGATCTACCTCGTTCACGCCAGCAAGACAATCGCGGTGACGACCGGGCTCTCAGCATCGTTCATGGGCGCGATCCTGGTGGCGATCGTGACCTCCCTGCCGGAACTCGCGACGTCGATCGGTGCGCTCAGGATCAACGCCACCGACATGATCATCGGGAACCTGTTCGGCTCGAACATGTTCAACATCTTGACGATCTTCTTCGCCGATGCGGCTTTCCGCGGCAGCTCAATCCTGGGCAGCCTCGGAGACGGAGAGGGAGATCTTCTCTTGGTCGCCGGTTCCGGGATCATCCTTACGGGGATCGCCGTCGTCTCCATCGCGGCTCGCACGCGACGACGCGTCTTCGGAATCGGTGTCGATTCAATCGTACTGCTAGGAGTCTACGTTGCGGTTACCGCGGTCATCATCGGCCGAGGGATCCAGCTCTAGAGGTGATTCATGATGGAAGTCAAGGCACTGCGTGACCGGACGATCGATGAGCTCCTCGTCATGGCCGAGGAGCTTCACATCAAGAACGCGAAACAAGCAGGCAAGGACGAACTCCTCCGGGGTCTCATGGCGCACATGGCCAGGGAGAATGATCTTCGTTTCACCAACGGGATTCTCGAAGTCCACCCCGATGGGTACGGATTCCTTCGTGGCGATACCTGTCTGCCAGGCCAGACCGACACCTACGTCTCTCCGTCTCAGATCAAGAGATTCGCGCTACGCGACGGGGATCTGATCACGGGGTCGATTCGGGCCCCGAAGAACGACGAGCGGTACTTCGCCCTCCTCAAGGCTGAAGAGATCAACGGGGGAGACCCGGATGTTTCGCGTCGGAGGCCCCGCTTCCGCGATCTGACGCCACTTCATCCGGAGGACATGTACAGGCTGGAGCACGATCCGACCGAGATTGCGACGCGGATCATCGACCTGTTCTGTCCGATCGGGAAGGGGCAGCGTGGACTGATTGTGTCTCCGCCGATGGCGGGGAAGACGACCCTTCTCAAGCAGATCGCGGCCGGGATCAACGCCAACTACCCAGACGTCAAGCTCTTCGTCTTGCTCGTCGACGAGCGGCCGGAGGAAGTCACCGACTTCAAGCGATCGGTCGAGGCGGGCGAAGTTGTCGCGGCGACGTTCGATCTCGAGCCGCGTCACCACACGCGGATCGCCGAACTGATCACGGATCGTGCGAAGCGGCTCGTCGAGATGGGCCAGGACGTTGTCATCCTGATGGATTCAATCACGCGGCTCGCTCGTGCGTACAACCTGTCGAGCCCGGCGTCCGGGAAGCTTCTGTCGGGCGGGATGGATCCGACCGCGCTGTACAAGCCGAAGGAATTCTTCGGTGCAGCGCGGAACATCGAAGAGGGTGGAAGCCTCACGATCATCGCCACGGCGCTCGTCGACACGGGGAGCAAACTGGATCAGGTCGTCTTCGAGGAATTCAAGGGAACCGGGAACATGCAGCTGATTCTCGATCGAGGGATGTCGAACCGGCGTGTCTTCCCTGCGATCGACGTCGAGCAGAGTGCCACCCGCAAGGAGGAGCTCCTCCTCGGCGAGAAGGAATTGAACCGGGTGTGGATCCTCCGTAAGATGATGAGCGGTTTGAACGATCCACAAGCGGCGATGGAGTTCATCAAGGGGAAGATCGAGGCGACAAAGGACAACGAGCAGTTCCTCGAGCTGATGAGCAGTGAGTAGATACGCAGACTACGGAACACGAAAGAAGCCGATCCGAAAGGACCGAGTTGCGATTGCCGTTGTCATCGTCGCCGCAATCATCGCTGTCCCATTCCTATTGCGCTCCGGCTGCACAGGTCCTTCGGAACCACTCGTCGTCGTCGATGAAGGAACCGACGTCAGAACGACCCTCCTCCCAGGCGTGACAACGGGAGACGAGCCGCTGGAGACCACGACCCCGGAATCGACGGAGACGGGACTTCTCGAGACGATCGCCACCGGTGAGATCCTCACTCACACCGTCGAAGACGGCGAAACGCTTGGCGACGTGGCGACCGAGCTCGGCGTGAGCGTCGAAAGCTTGCGAGCGAGCAACCTCCTCTACGGGAGCGAACCGGTGCAGCCCGGCCGGATTCTGATTGCGTCCCGCGAAGGGGTCCTGCACGTCATCAAACAAGGGCAGACGCTGACGGACATCGCCGTCACGTACGCGGTTCCCAAGGAGACGATCGCCGAAGCGAACGGGATTTCAGTCAATCAGACGATCTTCGCCGGCGAACGTCTTCTCGTTCCGACGTCGACGGACACGTACTGGGAGAATGTCGTGACCCTGTCGAGGGGGATTCCGGCTCGGTTCGTCTGGCCGCTTTCGGGCGAGGTCGTTTCGGAGTTCGGTTGGCGCGAACATCCCGTCCTGGGAGATCGCCACCATCACGATGGGATCGACATCGACGTTCCGGAAGGGACGCTGGTGCACGCCGCGGCGAGCGGCACGGTCTTCTTCTACGGTGAGCAGCCAGGGTACGGGAACGTCCTGATCCTAGAACACGGAGACGGGTTCTTGTCGATGTACGGCCACCTGGCCAGCTCTTTCGTCGAGCAGGGACGTTTCGTCGAAGTCGGTCAGGGCGTCGCCCAGTCAGGGAACACGGGCATCTCATCTGGTCCTCACCTGCATTTCGAGGTCAGAAACGGCAACTTCCCGATCGATCCGTACCGCTACCTCCCGTAAGGTGGCCACTGAATCCCTTCTCATCGAAGGAGGGCATCGCCTCTCCGGCCACGTGACGATTGAGGGGGCGAAGAACGCTGCGCTTCCAGCCTGCGTGGCCTCTCTTCTGACCGACGAGCCGGTCGTTCTCCATCGGGTGCCTCAACTTCGCGACGTCAGCACGATTCTGTTTACCCTCACCGACCTTGGGAAGCGAGTCGTCCGGCGAGGGACGAGCGCGGTTCTCTCCAGCGATCTCCCGCTCGCGATCGAGGCAAACGCCTATTCGGTTGGCCAGATGCGGGCGTCGTTTCTCGTCCTCGGGCCGCTGGTTGCTCGTCGGGGTCGAGCCCTGGTTCCGTTGCCCGGGGGTTGTGCGATCGGGGAGCGATCCGTCGATCTTCATCTCTCTGGCCTGAAGGCGCTCGGTGCGCGCGTCGAAGAGAGAGGGAGCATGGTCGTCGTGGAGGCGGACCGGTTGCGCGGCGCAAGGATCGAGCTGGCGTTTCCCTCGGTCGGTGCGACGGAGCAGATTCTCATGACCGCGGCGCTTGCTGAAGGCGAGAGTGAACTGCGGAACGCCGCGATCGAGCCTGAGGTCATCGACCTGGTCGATCTGCTCCGCAAGATGGGGGCGCAGATTGAGAGCGAGGGCCGAACGTACAGGATCGAAGGCACGACGGAGCTTCGAGGCGCCGAGCACACGGTGATCCCGGATCGGATGGAGGCAGGGACCTACCTCCTCGCAGGGGCGATCACGGGTGGTGAAGTTCACGTCGATGGGGTGAACCCGGAAGACCTCTCGCCGTTCCTCGAAGCACTCGCCGCCGCAGGCTTTCAGAGTCCTGTGAATGGGGACAGCCTGTCGATTCGCGACGGAGGAACGCCTCGCGCGATTCGAATCGAGACCGGCCCACACCCTGGTTTCCCGACCGATCTCCACCCGCCGCTTGCGGCGCTCCTCTCCCTCGTCCCCGGCACAAGCGCCGTGGTCGAGAGGGTCTTCGAGCGACGCTACACGTATGCGAAGGGACTGCGAGCGATGGGAGCGCAGATCGCGGTCGATGGCAGGAATGTGATGATCACGGGTGTCGAGCGTCTCACCGGATGTGGTGTCGTCGCTCCTGACATTCGCGCCGGCGCCGCCCTCGTTCTCGCGGGACTGGCTGCGCGCGGGCCGACGGAGATTGCGGGTCTGGACAGCATCGACCGGGGCTACTCGGCCGTCGAGGAGAAGATGCGGGACTTGGGGGCACGGATTGAACGACGAACGAAGTAGGAGAGACGACGGCCCTTTGGTGGAGGACCGACTCGGAGAGCGCGCCCGCGTCTTCGGATCGGAACGCGCCATCCTCGCGGGAATCGACCCCGGGCATGGCGTTGATGTGGAAGCGTCGATGAGGGAGCTTGAGTCGCTGGCTGACACGGCCGGGATTCCTGTACTGGCCACGGTACTCCAGAGGAAGAATCGACCGGTCCCTGCGACATTCCTGGGAAAGGGGAAACTGGAAGAGGTGCGCCGCGCTGCCGATGAGCTGAACGCGGACGTCGTCATTCTGAATGACGAATTGAGGCCGGCGCAGGCGCGAAACCTGGAAGAGGCACTCGGGCGAAAAGTGATCGACAGGACCCAGTTGATCATGGACATCTTCGCGCAACGCGCGGGGTCGAAAGAAGCGAGGCTGCAGGTCGAGCTTGCTCAGCTCAAGTACCTTCTGCCGAGGCTCCGGGGTTGGGGATCGGCGCTGACACGGACCGGCGGCGGGATCGGGACTCGAGGCCCCGGCGAAACCCAGCTCGAACTCGATCGCTTCAAGGTCAACCGGCGGATCCACGCGATCGAGAAGCGGTTGAAGAAGGCAGCCGGAGAACGTTCGGAACGAAGCAAGAAGCGTGCGCGCAGCCAGCTTCCGCAGATTGTGCTGGTCGGGTATACGAACAGCGGGAAGTCCACCCTTCTCAACCAGCTCTGCGCAGCTGATTCCGCGGTTGAAGACAAGCTCTTCGCGACCCTCGACACGATGGTCCGCCGCGGTGACGTTGCGCCGGGCCGTTTCGCGCTCTTCATCGACACCGTCGGTTTCATCCGCGACCTACCGCACGACCTGGTCCCCGCGTTCGCCGCGACGCTCGAGGCCGTTCGCGATGCCGATCTCGTTCTCCACATCGTCGATCGTGCCGGGGGGGCGTGGGAGCAGGACTACAAGGTCGTGATCGAGATCCTCGAGAGCGAGGTCTTCCGAGAAGATGATCGTCGCCCTCCGATGGTCAGCGTGTTCAACAAGATCGACGTCGCAGCAAGCGTGTCGACCGACGGCGAGCGCGGTGTGGCGATCTCGGCAAGAGATGGAACGAACATCGATCTGTTGCTGGCGCGGATCGCAGAGAGCATCTTCCCTGATGATCGGGTCGTGAACCTTCTCGTTCCGTTCACCGCGATCGGGACGCTCCACGAATGGACGACACCTGAGCGGGTCGATGTTCTGGAACACACGGAGAGCGGGATCCGCATTCGTGCGAGGGTTTCGGAACGGGAACTAGGAGCACTTCAGGCGGCCGGAGCCGCGCTCAGCGTTTCCGCCGCTTCCCCTGACGGACGACCGTAACCTCGTCCGCGGCGAGTTCGAGTCGCTCGCGGGCATCGGTGAGCACAGTGACCGTCTGGCGGAAGATGTTGTGGGAGATGACCTTCCCCTTCTGATCGTTCCACGTCACGAACGCTCCGAGCTCCGGGAGCTTGGCCAGCTCGCACTTGTAGGTCTCGTGTTCGTAGGCGAGGCAGCACATCAAGCGGCCGCAGACGCCCGTGATCCGCTCCGGAGAGACGAACAGCTCCTGGTCGTAGGCGAGTTCCATCCGTATCGGCTTCGGTTCTCGCAGATACCGATGGCAGCAGATGAGTAGGCCACAGCGGCCGATTCCACCCTTCAGTCGGGCCTCGTCGCGAGCGCCCATCTGACGAAGCTCGATCCGCGTTCCGAAGCGACCGGCGAGGTCGCGGAGGAGTGCACGGAAGTCGACGCGGTGAGGTGCGGTGAAGTAGATGCGAAGCTTCTTCCGATCGAGGGTGTACTCGGCGGCGACCAAGTGCATCGGCAGCTTGTGTCGCGTGATGACCTCTCGAGTCGATGAGAGGGTTCGCTCGGCGTCGGCTTGATTGTACCGGTGGGACTCGATGTCTCGATCCGTGGCGCTACGAACAACGCGGTCGAGTTGATCACCAAGCCCCGCGCCGGTCGCGAGTTCGCTGATCATCACCCCGAGCCTGAGGCCGCTATGATCGACGACGCATTGGTCCCCGTCTTGCACGGCGAGGGCATCTGCGTTGAAGTAGGTCGTCTCGCGCTCGAGATTCAGAATCCGGACGAGAATGACACGATCACCCGCCATCAGAGCCTCCGATCGACAAGAAGAGCGAGAGAAGGATCGCCTCGGCCGGGCTGTAGACGGACAGCGCGCGATGCGCCTGGTCGATCGAGACACAGGCGGCACGGAGTGTCTCGGCTCCGATTCGCGTTGACGAATCCGCTTCCACCGTGCCGGACCGCGGCTCCTCGGCAGCGCGCGCGCTCCAGAAGCAGACGCTGAGAAGGTCCTGAAGAAACGCGAACAGAGTCTCCCGCGCCTGCGAAGCGAGCGTGCGCACGCCCTCTGTCAGGAGGCTGACATCGCGGCTTGCTGCGCGCTCCATCAGCGCGCAGAGTGCTCCGCGTCGCAGGACCGACTCCCCCGCAATGCAGGCGGCGACCAGGTCGCCGGTTTCCATCGCTCCAGCCTTCTCCTGTGCCGTAAGGCGGAGCGCCGGAAGGTCGACCACTTCCTCCAGGAACCGTTCGATCTCTCCATCACGATCGGCGAACGTGACCAACCAGCGAGCTTCGGCATCGGTGTATCCGCGCTCGCGCAACCGATCGGCGTGAACATCCTGGTCGGCGGATGGGAGCCGAACGATGCGACTTCGCGAGACGATGGTCGGCAGAAGATCGGTCGTGTGTGCTGCGAGAAGGACGAACGCCATCTCCCTTGGGGGTTCCTCCAGCGTCTTCAGAAGAGCGTTCGCCGCTTCGGGCGTCAGGGCCTCCGCCGACGGGATCAGACAGACCTTGCGTTCCCCTTGAACAGGCGAAAACTGCGCCGCACGAATCGCGTCGCGAACCTGGTCGATCCCGACCCTTTCCTTTCCATCGATCGGTGAGAGTTCTATGACGTCGGGATGCGCCCCACGGCGAGCGAGGGCGTGGTCGCGCTCCGTCTCGCCGACCCGTTGTGCGGCCAGCTGCCGCCCCTCACGAACGCGGTCCGATCGCGCCTGCACGAGGAAGAGTGTCGAGGTGGCGTGCAGCGTTTTGTCCGCAAGGGAAACCGGTTTCATGGCCGTGCCAGAGTACCACACACGGATGGGGGACGCAATCGCCGGCTACTGCGCTTGGTCGAAGGCAAGCGCCTCGACGAAATCGGCGATCTTCTCTAGTTCCCGAGTTGCGAAAACGTCGAGCCGATCGGGGAGGGCCACGCGATCATCGGTGATGACGGCCGCGACGTCGATCTCGCCGGCCAACGGCTCTCGGTTCAGATCGCTGCCGCGGCGGAAGATCTCGATCTTCGGATAGGGACTCAACTTGCCGCCCTCGACCAGAACAAGGTCGACGTCGGTGAAGAGTCGGTCGATCTCGTCAACGAGCGAAGCATCGCCGTGCGGCCAGAACAGGGCCGAGACGCCCTCGCCCCTGAGGAGGACGCGGCTGGCTCCGGCGGCGAAGTGGCGTGCGCTGTCCGAGCCTGGAGTATCCAGATTCGCGATGTGCGGAGAGTTCTTCACCGTGGCGACGCGAAGTCCGCGTGCCACAAGGATTGGAAGCAAGTCTGCGATCAGCTGGGTCTTCCCACTGTCGTGGTGTCCGATGAGTGAGACGGCCGGGATCATAGTTCGTCGCCCTTGGCGCCGCCGTCGCCGTCACGATCGATTCGCCCGACGCAATCGTCCATGTCGAGGCGGCGGAGCGTCTCGTCTGTCGGGCCGAATCGATCGTAGCCTCGAAGCGCGTAGTAGTCGGCAATCGCGAGGCGCATGTCGTCCGGGTCGATCGGGTGATCGGCGCTGCCGCCTCGAGGGAGGCCTTTCGAGAAGCGGGTTGGAAGGCCGTCATCCTCGATCCGATGGCCTTCGCGGCCCGATAGGATTCGCAAAGCGGCCTGCGCGCGTTCCCCGACGTGCATCATCCCGGCTGCGTCGATCCGAAGACCGGACGCGGCCTCGAGGAGCGATCGGATGCGCGGGTAACTGTAGTTCTCTCCCAGCGACCGGCTGGTGAAACAACAGACCACGAGGGAGTTGTCGAACGAGCGGACATCCTCAAACGCCTTCGCCAGCCGCGGCTTGTCCTTCAGCGTGAGCGGGCTGTAGGCCTTGTCCACGCCGAGTTCCTCGTTCGTCGTTCCACTGGCGATCATCGTGTCATGTAGCCCTTCCATGTGATTCGCGCCGCGTGGCGTCGTCGCGTAGCTGATGCCGAGTCCCTGCTTGCCGCGAGGCTCGTGCATCGGGAGCTCGACACCCTTGATCGTCATCGCGAAGTCGGCGCCGATCTCGCGGGCGAACGCGTCGAGCCCATCGGCCACTCGATCGCCGATCCCCTCGCGCTTCGCGATCTGTTCAACGAGGCGGACGATGGCGTTCGCGTCGCCCCATGCGATCTCCTCATCGATCAAGCCCTTCTCCGAGGCCTCCATCAGGAATGCGATCGTCGTGCCGGCCGAGATCGTGTCGAGGCCGTGATCGTTGCAGAGCTGATTGGCGAGCGCGATGGCATCGAGATCCGCATTGAGGCAGAGGGAGCCGAAGGCGCCGAGCGTCTCGTACTCCGGTCCGCCGAACTCGGGAAGGACCTCAAGGCCGGCGAACGTCGTTTTCACAGCGCGCTTGCATCGCACGGGACATCCGGCGCACGTGTCGCGATCGACGAGGATCGTGTCGTGCATGCGGCGGCCGCCGATCGCCTCCGCATCGTCGAAGACGCCTTCCTGGAAGTTCTTCGTCGGCAGGATCCCCATCTCGGAGAGGGCCGTGACGCCGCTCGACGTGCCGTACTCACCGAATTCCTTGAACCCCTCATCCTCAGTGAACGTCTTCAAGTACTCGCTGCGCTCGGTCGCGAATCGACCGGCATCGTGCAGCGTCTTCTCTTCATGGCCACGAACGACGACCGCCTTCAGTCGCTTGGCGCCCATCACCGCGCCGAAGCCGGGTCTTCCGGACGCCCGAGACCGATCGTTGATGATGCAGGATTGGGAGACGAGCCTCTCTCCCGCGATGCCGATCGAGCTGACCTTGGCTCCCGGGAAGCGCGATGTCAGGGCTTGCTCCGTCTCGCCTGTTCCTGATCCCCACAGGTCGTCGGCCGGAACGAGACTCGCTTCACCGTCGATCAGCGCGAGGACGACGGGTTGGTCCGAGATTCCGCGAACGAGGATCCCGTCGTAGCCGCTACGTCCGAGCTCGTGGCCGAAGAATCCACCGGCATACGTGTCTGCCACTCGACCCGTCTTGGGAGAGACGGCGAGAACCGCGTGGCGGCCTGCGCCGACGAGGCCGGTTCCTTGGAACGGGCCGGTTGCGAAGACGAGGATGTTCTCCTCTCCGAACGCGTCCACGTGCTCCGGGAGATCCTCGATGAGGAGCCGGGAAGCGACTCCCTTCCCTCCGATGAATCGTTCTAGCCAATCCGTGGGGATTGGGTAGTCGGTGATCGCACCGGTCGAGAGGTTCACGTCCACGTACTTTCCGAATGTGGCCTTCATTGGAGCCCCCCTTGACGCGTCCGATTCTACCCGCGTTCGGGCGGTTCGCCAGCTTGCGTTGTTCAATTCTGTTCAGGATAATCGAGCCATCCACCCGTATCCCAGATCATGAGGTGAATCGATGAAAACGCTCTCCCAGGTCCTGCGCGAGACCGCCGAACGCTTCCCGGCGCGAAACGCAATCCTCGATCCGAGCGGCGCGACCTTCTCCTACGCCGACTTGAATGATGGTGTCGATCGATTCGCTCGGGGTCTGCTCGAACTCGGAGCCGGGAAGGGCGACAAGATCGGCCTCTGGATGCCGAACATCCCGGAATGGGTCGTCGCCTACTACGCCGTCGCACGAATCGGCGCGGTCGTCGTGCCGATGAACACGCGCTACAAGACGCACGAGGTCGAGTACATCCTCAAGGACTCCGAAGCAACGGCGCTGATCGCCGTCGACGCGTTCGCGCGAATCAACTACCTCGAGATGATCGCGGAGATCCAGCCAAACCTGCCGAATCTGAAGCACGTCGTGATTGTGGGTGAAGCGGGCGGAGCGGCAACGTCGTATCAGGAGGTTGTCCGTCTGGGGACCGGACACGTCGACGACGGGAAGCTTGCAGAGCGGGAGGCGACCTGCGATCCGGGCGACAACGTCTTCATCCTGTACACCTCGGGAACGACCGGAAGCCCGAAGGGCGCGATGCTCTCGCATCACAACATCGCCAGAAACGCCGAGCAGGTCACCGAGATCCTGCATGCGACCGAGGAGGACGTCTTCCTGCTCGCGGTTCCGTTCTTCCATTGCTTCGGATGTGTGCTGGGCGTCGCCGGCGCGATCGCATGGGGCGCGGCGATGGTCCCGATGCAGGTCTTCAAGCCGGCCGAGGCCCTCGAACTCGTCGAGCGATTCCGGGTGAGCGTTCTCTACGGAGTTCCGACGATGTTCGTCCTCGAGCTCGAAGAGGCGCGGAAGGAGAGAGAGGACGGGTCGAAGTTCGATGTCTCGAGCCTGCGGACCGGGATCATGGCCGGAGCGCCGTGCCCAGTGGAAGTGATGCGCGGGACGATGAACGAGCTTGGATGCAACGTCTCGATCGCCTACGGACTGACGGAAGCGTCGCCCGTCATCACGATGACGCGCTTCGACGACTCGATCGAGCGGCGTGTGGAAACAGTCGGCCGAGCGCTGGACGACATTGAGGTCAAGATCGCCGCCGACGATCACAACCCGGTCCCGAACGGCGAGATGGGTGAGCTCGCCTGCCGAGGATACAACGTGATGATCGGCTACTACCGGAGCCCCGAGGCGACGGCCCAAGCGATCGACAACGAGGGTTGGCTCTACTCCGGAGACCTGGCGACGATCGACGACGAAGGCTACGTTCAGATCGTGGGCAGGAAGAAGGACATGCTGATTTCGGGTGGGTTCAATGTCTATCCGGCCGAGATCGAGGAGTACCTGTTCACCCATCCGAAGGTTCAGAACGTGTCGGTGATCGGCGTCGCAGACGATGTCTTCGGTGAGGCCGCCGCTGCCTACATCATCCCCCGAAAGGGAGAGACGATCGATCCGCAGGAGATCGTCGACTACTGCGCTGGTGAGATCGCGAACTTCAAGGTGCCTCGCTACGTCGTCATCGTCAGTGAGTTCCCGATGACTCAGTCGGGCAAGATCCAGAAGTTCAAGCTGCGCGAGATCGCGCAGGCGGCGTTCGATGCGGGCGAAATGATGAAGCTCGCGCCGTCGAAGAAGAAGTGAACCTTGGGACCTGACGCGCATCGATCCGACGTCCTCGAACTGACAAGGCAGCTGATCGCGATCGAGAGCCACCGCCTCTGCGATGGGCGCGAGGCCGAGATCGCCAGGTTCCTCGTTGACTGGTTCACAGAACGCGGAATCCAGGCGCAGCTTCAACCGGCAGTCGATGGCCGATCGAACGTGATTGCGCGGATCCCCGGAGGCGACGGGCCGAGCCTGATGCTCTGCGGCCACATGGACACCGTCCCGTCCGGCGACATGGCCGACGCGTTCTCGCCGCGGGTCGACGGTGATCTGCTATGGGGGCGCGGGGCGTGTGATATGAAAGGGGCCATAGCCGCAATGTGCGTCGCCATGGCGACGCTCCATTGCGACAAGGCGCTTACGCGGAGCTCCGCTCCGCAGGGGCATCTTGGCTCGTCGCGATTGAGTGGCGATCTGGTCTTCGTCGGGACGGTCGACGAGGAGACGGGCGGACTCGGGGTCAAGGCGGTTGTCGACGGCGGGATCCGGACCGACTACGCCGTCGTCGGCGAACCGACAAACCTCCGCGTGGCCCTCGCGCACAAGGGGGCCTGCTTCGCCCGCGTGACGCTTAGGGGCCGGGGCGCTCACGGAAGCTGTCCCGAAGAGGGCGTCTCGGCCGTCTCGTACGCGGCCAAGATCGTCAGTGCCCTCGAGGAAGAGCTGCGGCCGAGGCTCGTGAGAAGAACGCATCCGCTCCTCGGCTCCTCGACCGTCAGCGTCGGCCGCGTCTGCGGAGGCACGCAGCCGAACATCGTCGCCGAGGGTTGCGAGATCGACATCGATCGTCGCATGGTTCCCGGCGACAACGACCCGCTCGCAGAGCTTCGATCGATCGTTGAGTCGGTCTGCGGCGGAGTGGAGGGGCTCGCCTTCGACGTCGTCGAGATGCCTATGACGTCGGCCGTTCCGCACACGCCGCTCGAAACGTCGGGGAATTCACCCCTTGCTGAAGCGGCCTTGGCCGCTTCAGCACTCGCCGCTGACGGCTCTGAAGAGTCGCCAGCAGCCATTGGCGTCACCTACTGGACCGACGGGAGTCATCTCGCCGACCACGGGATCCAGACGATCGTCCTCGGCCCTGGAGATATCGCCAACGCGCACGGCCCCCGCGACCACGTCGAGATCGCTCAGCTCGAACGGGCCGTCGACGTCTACCGCGGCATCGCACTCCGCCTGCTCGGCAACGCCCGTTAGGTCCCGATCCGAGGTGCTATCGCTTCGGCGCTGGTCGACGGTTGTGTGACATCGAGGCGCGTCATCCAACCACGGGTAACATCTGGCCGCCAATGGCCCTCAGTCGACATCTATAGCAGATTACCGCGCGCGTAGAGCCACTGGGAGAAGCCAAGACTTGACAAAGAGCCGACAATCTGTTAGATTGGTCACACTCCAGGCGGTACCCCGGGCCGACAACCCGAGACGCGAAAGCGAGATCACATCTCGCCGGGGTGAAGGCATGAGACATGCCGTCGAAGGTCAAAGCTCGGGGTGCCATCTTCTTCTGGATTCGAACATGACACCGAACTCCCGGTGGGGAGAACGGTGAGGGGAACACGCGCAGGCGCCCGCCCGCCTGCGCGTGTCACGTTTGATCGTGTGGTGACTACTGGCAGCACGCGGTGTCGGTGTTGTTCTCCTCGTTCGATTCCTCGACGACGTGAGAGAAGTCGACTTCGGCCTCGACTTCCAGCGAACAGGGCCCGGTGAGACCTGGATCCGCTTCCACCGTGGCCTTGATCGTCAGCTCGAACTCCTCCGACGGCGCAAGCTCAGGGATCGACCTCACCGTTGTGTCCCGTTCGACGGCGACGCGCAGGCTCGTCTTCTTGGACGCACGCTCGCCTTCGTTGGTTACGAGGACCGGGATGCTGAGCCTGCACTCCAGCTTCTGCTGCGGCGTCCATGCGCACTCGCACGCAAGCTCTCCGATCTCGACGACGAGATCCGGCAAGAGGGGCGAGAGCGGAGGCAGCGGCACCGGGACGAGACACGGGAGAACCTGAACTTCGACGCGACGTGAGAAGATGACTGAGACTGCCGGTCCCGCGCCGTAGTCCAGCCAGCTGGCGACGAACCCGTACATCCTTCCGGCCTCGAAGTACTCTGGCGGGAACTGAACGAACCATTGGGATGCAAGGTGGGCTCCGCCGGCAATCTCCCCGGGGACGCAGAAGATGCGTTGTTTGAGGTCGACCGGCACACCGTCGATGTCGAGGGAGAAGTCATAGCGGTCGACGTCTTCGATCCCGAAGCTCCATCCGTGACGGACCCAGCTGGCAGAGCAAACGGCCAGCACCTGCCGATCGAGGCCGAGCATGTTGATCCGAGTCCCTTCTCCTTCGAACGATTCGGTCGATTCGCAGGGCAGGGAGCCTTCCCCGCAGAAGCAGCCCGCGTATGGATCGTCGGTGATGTCGGCGCACGCGGACGGCGCGAGGACGTCGACGGACTCCTTCGTTCCATCGCAGAACGTCAGGAAGGCTTCTCGGGTCGTCGGCGTTGCTGGCGCGTCCACGGAGATGGAGAACGTGGCTAGCCCTCCGGGAAGGATCTCCGTGCCCGATCCCTTCCAAATCCACCACGTCGCGCAGCCTGAGGCCTCTGTGATCGATCCAGTGAGCCCGAGGGGCTCCGAGGTGCTCGTGGTCGTAAACGCCCCGAGGCCCGGGATCTGGAATCCACACAGCCCAAGGGGGCCGCGGGCCACGCTTGTGATCTGATACGTGAATGTTGTTGTCCCGCCGGATTCCGTCACGCACGATTCGACGATGACCGGGCCGAACGGCGTCATGACCATGTCGCCGGTCCCTGCGATGCTTCCTGGTGGGCAGGTGTACGCGATCCCTGCGAGAAGAAGAGTCACGAGCAGAGCCCAGCCAGCCTTTGAGATGATCCGTGTCCTCACGATGATTCCCTCCTTGAGATCCGACCACACGAACTCGCTGGTCGCGCGCCGCATC
>JBARQW010000107.1:0-15505 GCA_049643905.1 Bipolaricaulia bacterium | reverse complement strand
GGCGGCGTCAAGGTGTCCCCGATCGAGTAGCGAACCCGGGCCACAAGAGCGCCGCAAGACGTCACCTCGCGGCGACTGGGAGTCCGGGCAGCAAAGGAGGCGTGCGATGACGAATCCGGTGGTTGATGCAATTCTACGTCGGAAGTCCATCCGCCGATACACCGATGCGGCGCCGTCTGACGAAGTGGTGGAGACGATCGTTCGCTGCGGGCAACAGGCGCCTTTCGCCGCGCAACTCGGGAGTCTCCTCCTGTCAAGAGACAAGGAGAAGAATACGTTTCACGCACCTCTCCTGTTCACGGTGCTGGTCGACGTCCATCGCCTCGAGCGCGTGATGGAGCGGCGGAACTGGCCCCGTGCTTCAAGCGATGCGGCGATCCTCCTCTTCGGCATCCAGGACGCAGCGTACATGGCAGAGAACATGGTGATCGCCGCCGAGGCTCTCGGTCTCGGTAGCTGCTTTCTCGGCGACGCGGCATTCCGAGCAGAGCAGATCATCGAAACATTCCGGCTGCCGCCGCACGTCTTCCCTCTCGTTCAATTGACGATGGGCTACCCGGCAGAGGATCCCCCTCCGCGGCCCCGTTACCCCGTCTCCTTCTCGTTGTTCGAAGGCGAGTACCCGGCAATGGGCCGTGCGACCGTCGATCGGGCGATGGAGGTGATGGACGCCGGCTACCTGGCGCAGGACTACTATCGGGAGGCCGGCTACATGGTGCCGCTCGAAGAGGATCGCGAGGAGACGTTCAGTTTCGAGGATTACTCGTGGACCGAGCATATGGGAAGGAAGTGGGGGCAGTGGCTGAAAGATCCGGGCGATCTACTCGGTCAGCTTGGGCGCTGTGGACTTGATCTCATACAGAAACAGGAAGAACCGTCCGCGTGAGCCGCGCTGTACTTCGCGCAGTGGGTCGGTCCCGATGCCACGTCGGGTGAGGGCAGCTCACCTTGACAGTCGGTTGAGACGGAACCTATAGTTCTGTTGCGTGCGCGCGGGTCCATAGCTCAGCGGCAGAGCCCCCGGCTCATAACCGGTAGGTCCCAGGTTCGAATCCTGGTGGGCCCATAGAATGGACAAGCTCTTTGTGTACTTCGCAGGCGATGCTCGCGGTGAGCCCGGACCCGCCGGGATCGGGTTCGCCATCACGGACAAGGACGGGAACGTCGTTGAGGAGATCTCGCGTCTGGTCGGCAGGGCGACGCCCGAGGTCTCCGAGTACCAAGCTCTGATTGAGGCATCCCGCCACGTCCTCACGCACGAGCCGGAATCGGTCATCTTCTTCACCCACAGTCAGCGCCTGGCGAACTACGTCAACGGCGTGTTCGAGACGCGGGCTCCGCACATCAACCGCCTGATCGAGGTCGCGATCGGCTCGCTCAATCGGCTGCCCAGCTGGCGGGTCAACTACGTTGACCGCGCTGCGAACTTCCGGGCGCCGCGACTCGTCGAGCAAGCCTTTCACCGAAGCGTGCAGGCCCAGGTTGGTCGGGAGCGTCTTGAACTCGTTCTTCTCTCCCGCGCTTCGAAGCTGAGCGATGAGGCGATGGGGCGGCTGATCGACTACGCTGAGCGCTTGCTGGAAGAGGGCTGAAGATGCGCGTCGTCGTGCAGCGGGTCCGTCGCGCGGCGGTTGACGTCGAGGGAAGGCGAATCGCCGAGATCGAGCATGGGCTTCTTCTACTCGTAGGAATCGCTCCGGAAGACGGCACGATCGATCTGGCCAGGCTCGCCAGGAAGATCACGACGCTTCGCGTCTTCGAGGACGAAGAGGGGAAGATGAATCGCTCGGTCCTTGATTCGGGGGGCGAGATTCTGGCGGTGAGCCAGTTCACGCTCTACGGCGACACGCGAAAAGGACGAAGGCCGAGCTTCGTGGGAGCTGCTCCGCCGGACGTCGCACAGCCTCTGTTCGACAAGCTTGTGACCGCGATCGAGGAAGAGGGCGTTCCGATTCAGACGGGCAGGTTCGGGGCGAAGATGGCCGTCGAGCTGGTTAACTCGGGTCCGGTGACGCTGATCCTCGAGGTTGAACCGCCCCCGTCCTAGGACTACACTCCACGCTCAACGAATCGCGGGATCGCGGCCGACGGCCGCGTCGAGGGAGGGGACATGGCGGTACCGAAGTTTCGAACGTCGCGCTCGAAGGGCCGAATGCGCCGCAATCATTGGAGGAAAGCGGCACCGGTTACGTCTTGCGAGTGCCCGCACTGCCACGAAACGAAACTCCCTCACCGTATGTGCCCACATTGCGGGTTCTACAACGGGATGGAGATCGTAGCGGCCGCGAAGGAGAAGGAGTAGGTCTCCTGTAAGGATTCGCGCTTCAATCCTCCGTCTCCACCTCAGGCTTTTCGGTCTTCTTGATTCGCTTCACTTCCGCTTTGGTCCGTTTCTTGTCGATCTTGGCCAGCGCTTCGAGGCGATCCTCCTCGAGCTGGATGTCGGGTGAGACCTGGGGGGCGGCCGACGCTTTCGTTTGTCTTCGTTCTTTTCGCCGCTGCTCGATCAAGCGGAGGGCGAACGACTTCCCGAACTGGCCGATGAAGCCCGCTACGAGCACCACCAGAACCCACTTGAGGACGTTCCACACGCTTTCCCAGTTCACGGCGCAACGGTAACCCAAAGATCGCTTCGAGCCAACCGTGCGCAGCCGCGCGTCCGTCGGATTGACTTGCGCCCGAAAGCCGTACAGAATGGCACGAGGAGTGAGTATGACTGATGAGAGCGTGATCGAGAGGACGGAAGACGGATCTCTCCGAGAGATGTGGAAAGACCTTCGCGCCGTCATCGACGATCGGATCCTTCGAGCTTGTCTGCCGACAGACGTTCAAGCGGTCACACTGTCCGACAGCGAAATGCGCATCTCGGTAGACAGTGAGTTCAAGAAGGAATACTGCTTGAGGAAGCTGTCCAAGCTGAGCGAGGCGGTCGCCGCGATCTTCGGGGATCACGAGATCGTGATCGGGGAGCCTCCGCTGTTGGAGCAAGCGCGCGAGGAACGTCCTTCGCGCGGGGCCGCGGCGCGCATCCTGGTGATTGGGGTGGGGGACGGTGGGGTCAACGCGGTGGGGAGAATGCACGAGGAGAGCCTGCAGGGAGTGCGCCTCGTCGCGGTGGACACAGACCGACAGGTTCTCGAAGCGACTGTCGTGAAGGAGCAGTTGCAGATCGGGACCGACATCACCGGAGGTCGCGGGACAGGCGGTGTGCTCGAGAAGGGCCTCAAGGCGGCCGTCGAGTCGCGGTGGGAGATCTCCGAACTCGTCAGTGGGATGGACCTGGTCTTCATCACCGCGGGATTGGGCGGCGGGACGGGGACAGGTGCGGCGCCGGCCATTGCCGAGATCTCGAAAGAAGTCGGCGCATTGACCGTCGGGGTCGTCACGCGTCCCTTTTCCTTTGAGGGGACCCTGCGGAGGACGCAGGCGGAGCAGGGGCTCGCCGAGCTGCGCAAGGCGGCCGACGTGCTCATCGTCGTATCGAACGATCGCCTCCTCGAGACGAGCGCGAAGGGTCTCCCGATGACCAAGGCATTCGAGATGGCAGACGGGATCCTCCATCAGGGTGTGCGGGGGATCTCGGATCTGATCACCGTGAGAGGCTTAATCAATCTCGATTTCGCCGACATCCGCAGTGTCCTCGCCGACGCCGGCGATGCGATGATGGGGATGGGCCAGGCTTCGGGAGAAGGACGGGCGGTCGCCGCGGCGAAGATCGCGAGCACGAACCCGCTCTTAGAGGGCGACTCGATCCGCGGCGCTCGGAAGTTGATCATGAACGTGACCGGCGACGAGGATCTCACGTTAGGAGAAGTGACGGCGGCGGCTGACCACATCCGCCGAGCGGCAGGGACCGAATGCGATCTCGTTTTCGGAGCCGTCGTTCGCGAAGGACTCGGCGAGACGGTGCGGATCACGGTCATCGCCGCCGATTTCCGCGAACCGGAAGCAGTGGAAAGGGCACGGGCCGTTCGACGCGAACGGATCAAGCCTGACGAGAACCTCGACGTTCCGACGTTCTTGCGCCGTGAGCGCGAAGAAGCGGACGAGGAGGGCGACGGCGCCTAGAGTCGCCGGCCGTCAGGCGATGCGCGGCGTGCGCCGACTCGCACAATGGAGACGATGGAAGCGATTCGAATCCTCATTTGCGACCGAGACCGAGACACCGTGAAGCACCTGGCGGACGCCCTGCGGGCCGATGGCCATGAGATCCTGGCGGTCGATCGTCCGACGCGGGCGAGGGCTCTCGTGACGGAGTGGAAGCCGGATCTCGTTTTACTCGATGTGCAGCTTGGAGGTACGGAGGGGGAAGGATGGGCGCTCCTCTCGGCGATCCGGAAGGTGGGGATCGATCCGGCCGTGATCGTTGTGACCAAGCTTCATCGCGTTGACGATCGAATACGCGCTCTGAAGATGGGTGCGGACGACTGCGTCCTTAAGCCGTTCCACCCCGAGGAGCTGAAAGCGCGAATCGAAGCCGTTCTGCGACGAACGAGGCCGAGGATTCCGGTACAGGGGATTCTGATTGACGATGCACGGAAAGAGGTTCGACTCGGCGAGCGGTCGGTGGCTCTGTCCCCGAAGGAATACCAGCTCCTGAAATTCTTGCACTCGTCACCCGGTCGCGTCTTCTCGAGCGACGAGATCTTGAAGGCGCTCTGGCGACGCCCGTCCTACGCGACCCGCCAGGACGTGCAGAAATACGTCTACCTGCTGCGGAACAAGCTGGAGAAGAATCCGAGAAAACCCGAGGTCGTCGTCACCGTTCGGGGATTCGGATATCGGCTGGCGGTCTGACCGAGACGTCATCCGAGGCGAGTGGATGCAGCACCCTGAGAAGGCCCTGAAGGGCTCAGATATCCCGGATGTCCAGGTACAGGGGCGGTGTGGGAAGACGCTCAGATGAGATCGGATAGACCATTGTGTGGTAGTGAAGGACCTTCTCGGGGAAGAAGCGCGGGAGTGAGGACAGCGGATCGTCCCGATAGGCGAAGAGGGTGAGGATGTCAAGCCCCTCCTGATAGGCCGTCCTTCGTATCTGTTGAAGCAGTTTCTTCAAGATGCTCTTTCCTCTCGGCCCTTGGCAGATGGGGTCGAAGAGCTGAAGGTAGGCGATCCGCTCTCCAACGACGGGCACGCGAGGCACGGGCACCAGTCTGGTGAGAGGGTTCAGTAAGGCGCCCAGTCCCCGAAGGCCCAGCGGCATGTGCAAGACACGTCCTCTGTAGATGGACGAGAGATCCCACGCACTGACCTGGGCGAACGAGTCCCCCTCGGTCAGACGGAAGATTCCCTTCAGGTACCCGAGTTCCGCGCCGCGTGAATACGCGTCAAGGAGATGCGGCGGACGCATGGAACGCTCTCCGACGAGCTCCTCGATCCGGCCGACCTCCTCCTCGAGGCACTCCAAGTGGGGATCGAGTTCGACCGGCTTTCCGCGGAGGTTCGGGAGAGAGAGGATGTCGAACGACGTGACAACCTGAGCGCCCATCTTTGTTGAGACGCTCAGTGACGCGTAGTTGTCGGCCTTGACGTGTCCGTAGAGAAACTGCGCTCCTGCCTCTTCGATCTCTGCGAGGACCGCCCTTAAAAGGCGGAACAGGCCGCGTTTCATACTCCGGCGATACGAAGCCTCGCCCCGCATGTCGTAGAAGTACGCAACTCGCTCCACGGCCCGATTGAGAAGGACGTCCTTGATCGCGAACGCCATCACGCCGACGAGTTTCTCGTTCTCTTCGGCGATCATGATCTTGCTCTGATCGTGCAGTCGCGACCGATAGAAGTAGTCGTCTCGATCGATGATGATCGAAATGCCTGTCCCTTGCGGGCTCTCCGCCTCCAGTCGCAGCAGTGCGTCGTTGTCGGCGGGCGTCGCTTCACGAATGCGAAACATCGAGAGAGTCCTTTCCGTCAGTCGATCGTCAGAGTCTGGGTCGAGCGGCCGATTCCCCCATCGTCGTCGATGACGACGAGCGTGACATGATACGCCCCAGGACGAGCGAAGTGGTGGACGGGCGCCAGGCGATCTGGACTCCCGCAACTCGACGGGGCCTCGGGGCAGGCTGTGCCGTCCCCGAAGTCCCAGGCGATGTGAACGATACGGCCGTGCGGGCTCGGGTCGACGGCCGTGTGCGCGCTGAAGGTTACGGTGCCTGGAGCGGTAGCGGCGAACGAAAAGACCGCTCTCGGCAACGCGTTTGCCACTTCGACGTCGACGGAAAGCGGCTCGGACTCCGCTCCATCGTCGTCGCGCACGGTGAGGCTAATCCTGTAGACCTTGTTGTGGAGAAAGGCATGTTCCGCGTCAGAGGACGATGACGTCGCCTCGTCGCCGAGGGTCCAATCCCATGCAACAATCTCGCCATCCGGATCGGTCGCGTCGGCGGAGAAGACTACATCTTCGCCATCGGTCGGACGCTCCGGCGTCCACCGAATCGTTCGAACAGAGGGCGGGCGGTTCCGGACCGTGATCTCAGTCGGCGCCGACTCTGCAGCCCCGCCCCGGTCGTCGGTGATGCGCAGGATCACGGCATAGGCTCCGTCCTCCGAGTAGCTGTGGGAGAAGGCCGGGGACGTCGTCTCATGGTCGTACACGCCATCTCCGTCGATGTCCCACTCGTAGCTCACAATCGAACCCGTCGGGCTCGGATCTGTAGACGCCTCGGCATCGAAGAGGAATGGCACGCCCGTCTCTTGATCTTCTGATGGCGAGACGGTGAACGAGGCTACGGGGAGCAGATTGCCGACCTCGATGGCGGCACTCACGGTGCGCGAAGCGCTCTGGTCGTCGACCGCGGTCAACGTGACGGTGTACGGCCCGCTCTCTTCGAACGCGTGAACGGGCGATGTCTGAACCGACGTCTCTCCGTCGCCGAACTCCCAGAGCCAGGCTCGGATCGTTCCATCGATGTCGTGTGAGCGATCGACGAACTCGACGGGCTCGAGTTCTTCGGGCTCGAAGGTCGACAGCGTGAACTGCGTCACCGGACGGGCGTTGATGTAGATCGAGGCACCGTGCGGGGCCGACCGATCTCCATCGGCGTCTTCAACGATCAACTCGGGTGCGAAGTGGCCGCTCGCTTCGAAGGTGTGCTCGACCCGGGGTTCGCCGGTCACCATGTCGGTCGTGCCGTCGCCCTCGAAATCCCACAGGAAGCTCGCGACTTCCCCGTCAGAGTCGGACGAGGCCGATGCGTCGAATGCTGTCGATTCGCCTTCGCTCGGGTGGTCCGTGACGACGATGAAGTCCGCGGTCGGGGCTCGGCTGACGACCGCGACGGTCTCGCTTCGCTCGGCGGGGCTTCCTTGGGCGTCGACGACCGCGAGGCGTACGACATACGTGCCGGCCGACGCATACTCGTGGGGCACGCATTCTCCCTCCGCGATGGCTCCATCGTCGAACTCCCACCGGCGCTCCGTGATCTCTGCCGGTCCGTGGCTCGATTCGTCCTGGAAGCGGACGATGTCGCCTGCGCGAAGCGGCGCGCCGACTGTCTGTGGAAGGATGCTGAAGTCGGCGACCGGGGTGGCGGGGGTGTACACGGGCAACGCGTGCACGGCGTTCGTTGAGTCCCCTTTGCTGTCGCGGGCGGTGAGAACGATCTCGTACTCCCCCGCGGCCGCAAACGTGTGGCTCGCTGTCTGTCCGTCGGCCGTGCTCCCGTCGCCGAAGTCCCATGCGAAGGAGACGATCTGATCGTTCAGGTCCGTCGAGGAGGTTGCATCGAAATGCACGAGGTCACCCGGTTGAGGGAATCGTGGATCGATCACCATGGACGCCGACGGCAAGACGTTGTAGGCGGAGTTCTCCGTCTTCGGTGTCCCGCAGGGGAAGGCCCGGTCTCCGGTGCCCTGCCGGGTCGTGCTCGTCGCCCAATTCTCAGGAGTGTCCGACCGGAGGGGATCGACCCGTTCCATCGAACAGGAAGCGATCCCGGCGCGCGACGCAGTCCCGGCCGGCCAGCCGGCAGACGCGTTCTCCACTACCGACGAGAGATTCGCCGAGTCGACGAGCAGGCCATCCGGATCGTACAGGTAGAGCGTCTCCCCCTGGTCCGTCAGGGCGCCGCTGTAGATGACATCGGCCGGAAGGGATGGAACCGAACCGTCGTCATGGCGCTCGACAAGGTAGTAGCCGGCACCTTCGTCGTCTTTGCTGCGCGGACCGAGGATCCCGCCGAGGAGAACGTTCGGGGCACCGTCAGAGGAGGCCAAGCGCCAGCCGTCGAGCCTGATCGCGGCGTCACTTGTGTTGACGAGTTCGATCCACTCGCCCGTGTAGTCAGCCCCGCCGCCCCAAGCAATCTCGTTGATTGCCAGATCCCGCGAGAGAACGTCGACCGGCGTTGCCACGAGCGCGAGTGTCACGCAGAAGACGATCGCAGTGAGCGTGGCGGTTCCAGTGCGCCGAGTCATTCGATGTCCCTTCCCCCTCGCCGTCCCGCGGCGATCGCGGAGAGCGGAACCACAATATCACAGTGAAGTGCGCGGAGCCAATGCATCCATCGCAGAGTGGCGATCTCGCGTGAAGGGTCCTATGACACGGTGGCGGCGGGTGGACGCGGCTGAGCCTTCTGCTCGTAGGCCTCGATGATCCGAGCGACGAGCGGATGCCGGACGACATCGGACTTGTCTAGATAGATGAACGAGATCCCTTCGATCCCGCACAGGATCTCCTGGACGGTGATCAGACCCGAAGCATGTTCCTCCAAGTCGACCTGTGTGATGTCGCCCGTGATGATCGCAGTGGAGTTGTAGCCGAGACGCGTGAGGAACATCTTCATCTGGGTCGACGTCGTGTTCTGTGCTTCGTCGAGGATGACGAAACTGTTGTTCAGTGTTCGCCCGCGCATGAAGGCGAGTGGCGCCATCTCGATCCTCCCGCCTTCTGTCAGCTTCTCGAATTCGCTGACGGGGATCATGTCGAACATGGCGTCGTAGAGCGGTCTCAGGTAGGGGCTGACCTTCGCTTGGATGTCGCCGGGGAGGAACCCGAGCTCCTCGCCGGCCTCAACCGCGGGACGGGTCAAGATGATCCGTTTGACCTTGTCCCGCTTGAGGGAGTCGATGGCCATCGCGACCGCGAGATATGTCTTGCCCGTTCCAGCCGGACCGATGGAGAACGTGACGTCGCTTGTGCGAACCGCTTGCACGTAACGATGCTGGCCGACCGTCTTGGCGCGGATCTCCTCGCCCCAGTGCGTGATGCGAACGACGTCCGAAAGCACACCGTCGAGTCCGACGCCGGCCTTGGTCTGCTCGATCAAGTAGAGGATGTCGGAAGGTGACGGCGTGTGGTTCCCTCCGATCAGATCGAGAAGCTTCTCGAACAGGCTGCGGACGAGTTCGACCTCGTCCGGGTCGCCCTCGATGCGTACCGTCTCGCCCCTGGCGATGATCTGGGCCGAAAACGCCTTCTCGATCTCCTTGAGATTCCGGTTGTACTGACCAAGGAGGGCCGTCGCCTCGACGTTGTCTCTCAGAGTGATCTCAGCCTGCGCGGTCTCGATCGTCATCGACTCCCTCCAAGCGGTCTTCGGTTGTTGCCAGGATGCGCACGGTTCGTGTGACGCCAACGGGGATTTCTTCCGTGGAATCGAAGGACACGAAGATGTAGTCGCGGGTGTATCCGCGCCATCGCCCGTCCCGTCGCTCCTCGACGAGCACATCTTGAGTCGTGCCGATTCGGTTGTCAAGCAGTCGACGGCGGATCGGCCGCCATAGCTCGTCCAGTCGGTCGGCCCGCTTCCGCTTGATGGACTCGGGGACCCGCTCTGGAAGGTTCGCGGCCGTGGTGCCTGGGCGCTGGGAGTAGCGGAAGACGTGGAGATTGACGAACGGGAGGCGAGAGACGAGGGCACAGGTTGCCTGGAAGGCTGCTTCATCCTCTCCCGGGAAGCCGACGATCAGGTCCGCGCCGAGTGTCGCATCGGGCAGGCGATCGAGGATCCGCATGACTCGGTCTTCGTACTCAGCGGCGGTGTAGCCGCGCCTCATCGCCGCCAGAATGCGATCGTCTCCGCTCTGAAGTGGGACATGGAAGTGGGGACAGAGCCGCGCGTCCTTGGTGAAGGCGTCGAGGAGTTCGACACTCAGACCCGCCGGGTTGATCGACGCAATCCTCAAGCGCTGCAGGTCCGGCGATCCCAGGAGCGCGAGAACGAGGTCGTGGAGACGACCGTCCGACGGCGCGTACAGCGCGAGGTTGATTCCGGTCAGCACGATCTCGGGGAAGCCGAGGTCCATGAGCCGGCGAGCCTCGGTCGTTGCCGCTTCGATCGACTTGCTTCGCGACGGTCCTCGAATCTGGGTCGGGCGGCAGTAGGAGCAGGGGAGCGAACAGCCGTCCTGAACTCGCAGGAAGGCGCGAACCCGACCTTGTGGACCCTCAGTCCGCTCTCCATCGAGCGGCGTCGGCTCCACTGTGGGGAGAGCTCCGCGTCTTCCGGCGAGCGCGGCGGATAGAACGCTCTCGATCCGTCCCTTCCACCCGCTCCCGGCGAGCAGATCGGCTTCATCGAAATGCGTCAGTCCCTGCTGAACGGCGTCGGCGATACACCCGATCAGTACGACTGGAGCGCCCGGTCTCTCTCGGTGAAGGCGCCTGGCCGCTTGCCTCGCCTTCCGCTCGGCGAGCTGTGTCACCGAGCATCCGTTCAGGACGTAGGCGTCAGCCTCTCCCGTGACGACGTCGTAGTGCATCGTCAGGGCGGCGCGCATCGCGTCGCTCTCGTACTGATTCGCGCGACATCCGAACGTGAGGATCGCGACTCGTGGTCGATGCATGGGATCCAAAGAGCCTTTCGTAGAATGGGGCGGGCCTCGACTCGCCCGGGGGCTCCGCGGCTCGCCAAGGCTTCAGCATACTCTCGCGGTCGTCGCTGTCAACCCGGAAGGACCGCTCGGCTCGACGCGCCCAAACGACCGCAAGTGCAGTTGACATTCCGCGTTTCGTGTGATAGCGTCGACCACTAGGGGGGAGCATGAGGGGGACCAGAGTCCGTTGGCCCATTCTCGCTGTCGCGGCGATGGGCATTGCGCTGATCGGTGCGCTGATCGGCTGGTACTTCCTCACCCAGCGTGCGAATCCAAGCTCCTTCGATGTGGGGAAGCGGACGAACGTCCTCTTCGTCGGATGTGGCGAGACGGAGGAAGGATCGCGGGCGAGCGAACTCGCCGTGATGAGCTTGACGGGCGAGGGAAGCGTCGTCTTCCTCATCGTTCCCGATGAGCTCTCGATCAAGCTCGCCGACGGATCGCTTGAAGAGCTCGGAAGCGTCTACGCCTCGCAGGGAGTGGATGGAACTCGAGACGTCGTCGGCTTTCTTCTCGGCATCGACCTTCATCACGCACTCACCTGTGACGAGGGCGGATTCGTTCGCATCGTCGACGAACTTGGAGGTCTCCCACTGACGGTGGAGAACGATGTCGTCTACGTCTCGTCGGAGCCTGCGGGCGGCGAGAGGATCGAGATTCTTCTGGGAGAGCAGGTCCTCGGTGGCATGGAAGCGCTCGCATACATGCGCGGTGAGTCCGTCGACGAACGTCCGATCCGACAGCAGCGCGTTCTTCGTGCGATGATCGAGCGAGGATTCGTCGATCAGGACACGCGAGACGTCAGATCGACGATTCGCGATGCGTACCCGTTCCTCGACACCGAACTCTCCGTATCTGCCCTCAATCGATTCGGGGCGGTCCTTGGTGAGACGGACCCCGACGCGCTCAGGATGCTGATCGTCCCGACGGAGGATGTCTTCATCGACGGCGTGCGAACCTTGCAGCCACAGGTAGTAGAGACGGAGCGTCTCGTCGCCACGCTGATCCGCGGACTGGAGCTCTTGACTCCGACCGAGGTCCGCGTTGCCGTCTTCAACGGCAATGGGGTACGGCTGATGGCGAGCCGGACCGCCGACTATCTCCGAGCACGGGGATTCGAAGTGACGCGCATCGCCAACGCCGAATCGTTCACTTATCCGACGAGTTACGTCGTCGTTCTGACAGACGAAGCGAAGGCCTGGATCCTTCGTGATGCCCTCCCGAGTGGCGCCGTGAGTATCGTCTTCCCGGACGCGTTCGAGGAGCACTACGAGGCGCTCGCGGGGCTCGTCCCCTTCGGGACCGATCTTCTTCTGATCGCGGGTGCCGGAATGGAGATCGAATGACCGAAGAGCGCGCGCTGGTCCGACGGGCGATCGACGTCCTCGAGTCGCGGAAGGCCGAGAACATCGTCGTCGTGGATCTGAACGATGTCCCGATCCCAACGAGCTACTTCATCATTGCCGAGACCGACAACCCTGCGCATGCGAAGGCTCTCGTCAACGCACTGCGAGATGGGATGCCGTTCAAGCCGAATCACAGCGAAGGATTCGTCGAGCGGAAATGGATCGTACTCGACTACGGCGACTTCGTCGTACACGTCTTCGACAAAGAAGCCCGTGAGTTCTACGACATCGAATCCTTATGGGCCGACCACCTCGTCGACGTCGTGGGCCACTTCGGGAAGGGCGACGCCGGATCGTCGTAGAATCGCGGCGAGGCCGTCCGATTCTCACGTCAACGAGCTAGTCCGAGTGCTTCGATGGACAGATCCCGGCGTACGGGCAGTATCGGCACGCCCGATAGACAGGCTCTCCGGGGAAGGCTGCGGCGCGGATGCCGGCGGCGGCCTGCTCGATCTCGCCTCTCGCCTTCTCGAGCCGTTTCTTCGTCGGTGACGTTGTCCCGACGATTACGTTCGGCGTGAGGAATCGGAGTTCGAGCTTCTCCGGGAGCTTCTCGAACAGATGCTGGTATGCGAGCGCGTAGATCGCCAGTTGCCGGCTCTCTTTCGTCCGACGATCGGCCTGTTCCTGGGTGTGCACTTCGGAGGTCTTGTAGTCGATGACCGTCCCCGCGCCCTCGACGATGTCGATGCGGTCGAAGAAGCCGACGAGCCTGATGTCCTCGTCGACGACGGAGAAGCGCTGCTCGACGTGAGTCGGCCTTCGCCCTTCGGCGACCTCGTACTCGCGGAAGGCCACGAGGGCCTTCAAGCCTTCTTCGAGGCGAAGCTCTTCGTGGTGTCGCGTGAGGAACCCCTCGGCTCTCCAGTGCTTACGGAAGGACTCATGAAGGTCCTCGATCGAGGTATCCCGCTCCGCGAGGCGATTCAAGTTGAAGAGACGAATCGCCTGATGGACCGCGTTTCCGTAGATCACGGCGTGGTGCTGGCGGATCGGAACGCGCAAGACGTGGATGTATCGATACTTGAGCGGGCACGTTAGGTAGTCGTCGATCTGACGGTGGCTCAGGGTCAGAATCGGGTCTCCGATGGGGAACAGGGTCGGCTCCGCTTCCTCCGGAGTCCTGGCTGTCTCTTCTGCGATCGAATGCCGAAGAATCGCGGCGAGCGGCGAGCGGCGTTGGGGAACGAGCTTTGAGGCATCGAGAGCGAGCGTCTCGGATACGAACAAGCTCGGCTTGCGCGGGCGCTTCCCCCCGTAGTCTTGGGCGCTCGTCAGATAGACTGCGTCCTTGGCCCGCGTCAGGCCGACGTAGAATAGGCGCCTCTCCTCCTGGCGATGGGAGTCGTCGCTGCCGACGAGGTCCTTGACGAGCGGGTCGGGGAGTGGGATCGGATCGCGTCGATGCGTCGATGGGAATCGGCCGGACAGGAGGCCGACGAGGAAGACGATCGGGAACTCGAGCCCTTTCGCCTGATGGATCGTCAGCACATGCACTGCGTCTGCATCCCAGGTGGCGTCGCCGACGGGGGGATTGTCTCCGGCCTCGATCAGGGCGTCGAGGTAATCGACGAACCAGCGAACCCTATCGTAGCGGGCGACTTGGGAGAAGCGCTCGATGATGGCGAACAGCTTCGCCAGATTCTGGACCCGCTGGGCGTCACGGAGATCCTCGGAATTCGACAGGCGGCCGATCGATCCGGTGATCGTTGAGAGGTAGCGGTAGAGAATCTCGCCGGTCGGCTCGGTTGCTGTGAGCGGAAAGACGGTCGACAAGTGCTCGAGGAGGGTCGCGACGTGGTCTCGGCTCTCGCGACGGACGCCGAGGCCGTCTGAGCTACGTTCGATGATGCGGAGTACCTCGAGAAGGCACTTGTTTCGACGCCTGGCGAAACTGGTCGCCAGCGCCAGGTCTTCGCCGGCGATACCGTAGAGCGAAGAGCCTGCGAGGTAGTGGAGAGAAAGACTGTCCCGCGGGTCGGCCAATACTCTAAGAAGCGCGATCGCGGTCCGCACCTCTTCTTGGTCGTAGAGGCCTCGGCTTCCGGAGAAGCGCCACGGGATCTTGAGGAGATTCAGCGAGCGCAAGAAAGGCGTCGCTTGCGCATTGCTACGCACCAAGACGGCGAAATCTGCGTAGGCGAGTTCCTCTTCGTTCTGGCGCTTGCGAATCGTCTCGGCGACGAAGTCGCACTCCTCTGCGAGCGTCTCGAAGTGAAACTGGTGCGGAGGGCCTCCCTGACCGCTTGAGGAACGAAGTCGCTTCGGAATGTCGGCGCGAACCTCGAGGCGGTCGGGGTTGTTGTTCTGGATTAGGCGGTAGGCGGCGTCGAGGATCGATTGCGTCGACCGGTAATTCTGGTCGAGGACGACGAGTTTGGCGTCCGGGTATGCCTTCTGGAAGCCGAGGATGTTGCTGATCGCGGCACCGCGGAACTTGTAGATCGACTGGTCGTCGTCGCCGCAGACCGTCAGGTTGCGGTCCAGCGCAAGGAGCTTCAGAAGCTCGAACTGGGCGTAGTTCGTGTCCTGGAACTCGTCGACCAGGATGTAGCGGAATCGCGCCTGATAGCGTGCGAGGACACTCGGATGCTCGCGCAGGAGCTTGAGGGCGAGCGTGATCAGGTCGCCGAAGTCCACGTAGCCGTTCTCGAGGAGAAGGCGTTGGTACGCGGCGTAGCTCTCGGCGAGCTCGCGCTGCTCGTTCACGGTCTCTGCGTGGGCTTCTTCTCCCTCGTCGCTTGGCGACTCTCCCTCGATCTTCCCCACGTATCTCAGATACTCGTCAGCCGTGACATCTTCGTCCTTCGCCCTGGAGAAGAGGGTGAGGATCGCGCTGAGGTTGCGGATCGGGTTCCCGAGTGGACGGAAACGTTCGAGCGGAAGCTCGAACAGGTGATCCTTCAGGAAGATCGCTTGCTCGGCACTCGTCAGGATGCGGTAATCGGGCGTGAGCCCGAGGAGGATCGCGTTCTCGCGCAGGAGACGATCGCAGAAGGCGTGGAACGTTCCGATCTGCGCCTCGATGTAGCCGTAGGGGACGAGGAGATCGACCCGCTCCTCCATCTCGGCGGCCGCCTTCTCGGTGAAGGTGAGGGCGAGGATCTCCGCCGGTCTCGCCATCTTCTCGGCGATCAACCAGGCGATTCGCCGGGTGATGACGGTCGTCGTCCCGGTGCCGACGCCGGCGACGATGAGGAGAGGCCCCTCGCCGAACGTGACCGCATCGTGTTGCTCGGGGTTGAGATCCTTCAAGAGGTCCATCGCGAGGGGAGTATAGGTGG
>JBARQW010000106.1:0-3477 GCA_049643905.1 Bipolaricaulia bacterium | reverse complement strand
CGGAGACTCCGAGCGGTGCGGGGGGGTTCGGATACGATCCGCTCTTCGTCCCCGCGGGGTGTACGCGGACGTTGGCCGAGCAGTCGGTCGAAGGGAAGAACCTGATCAGTCACAGGATGCAGGCAATACGGAGGATGCGGCCGATTTTGCAGGACCTCGTCGGCTGATCCGGCCGCTCGATCCGAGCGTCGCCCGCGAGCCTCACTCGAGGGATTCTGCGAACGCCTCCAACGCGCGGCGCTGTTTTCCGGACAGCTTCTTCGGCACGTCGACGGTCACTTCGACGACGTGGTCTCCCTTGCCCGATCCGCGATGGATGTTGGCGATTCCCTTTCCGCGCAGCCTGAACGTGGTTCCAGGCTGAGTCCCGGACGGGATCGAGACCGTCTCCTCTCCCCACAGCGTCTCGGCCTTGATCTTCCCGCCCAGCGCCGCTTCTGCGTAGGAGATCGTCGCTTTCGAATGAACGTCGCGGTCGTCGCGGAGAAATCTCTCATGGGGGATTACTTCGATGACGATGAACAGGTCTCCGCTTGGGGCACTCTCGCCGCCCGCGTTCCCCTGCCCTCTCAGCCGGAGGCGCGAGCCGGTGTCGACGCCTGCGGGAACGGTGATCGAGATCTTGCTCTTCTCCTTCACACGGCCGTTCCCGTGGCAGCGATCGCACGGCTGCTCGATCACTTCGCCGGCTCCTGCGCACTCGGGACACGTGCGCACGTTGACGAAGCTACCGAGGAGGCTCTGCTGGCGATACTCGATCTGTCCGCGGCTGTCGCAGGTCGAACAAGCGCGCTTGGACGTGCCTGGCTTCATCCCCGAACCGGAGCAGGTCTCGCACGAGACGAGCCGAGGGACCGTCACGGTCATTTTCGTTCCGTGGGCCGCGTCCTCCAACGTGACCCGAAGCCTGTACTCGATGCTCTCGCCGCGACGTACGACCCTTTGCCTCGTCGCCGAGCGCGGCCCTCCTTGACGGAAAAACACGTCGAACAAGTCGTCGAAGCCACCGAACCCGAACTCTCGGTACGCGTCTCGAGCCCGGTGGAAGTCCGTGCCTCCGAACGTGAAGCCCTGCGTCGGACCGGCGTGGCCGTATCGATCGTACTGGGCGCGCTTCTGGGGGTCGGAGAGGATCTCATACGCCTCAGCAACCCGCTTGAACTCCGCCTCGGACTCCTTTCGGTTCTTCGGATTCCGATCCGGATGAAGCTCCTTCGCCTTCTGCCGATAGGCCTTCTTGATCTCGGCCTCGCCCGCTTCCTTGGCGAGTCCGAGTGTCTCGTAGTAGTCGCGCTTGGCCACGCCGTCTCCCTATCTGTCCGTCACTTCTCGTCGTACTCCGCGTCGATGTACTCGCCGTCGTCTTCGTCCGAAGGTGCCGCCTCTTCGGAGCCTGGCGCGGGGCCGCCTTCGGTCCCTTGAGTCTCTTGATACGCCTGCTGTGCGACCTCCTGGGACGCCTTGGAGAGTTCCTCGACGCTGCGCCGCAGTTCGGCCGCGTCGGTGTCGGCGTCGAGCTTCTCGCGGAGCCGTCGGATCTGGTCTTCGATCTCCGATCGCTTCGCGCCGTCGACCTTCTCTCCGAGATCGGAGAGGGACTTCTCGGCCGCGTAGACCAGCTGATCGGCCTGATTGCGAATCTCTGCGAGTTCCGACTTCTTCTTGTCCTCCTCCGCGTGCTCTTCGGCTTCCTTTCGCATCCGCTCGATCTCGGCCTCGTCGAGCCGCGAAGAGTCTTGGATCGTGATCGACGCGCTCTTCGACGTCGCCTTGTCCTTGGCGGTGACGTGGAGGATCCCGTCGGCGTCGATGTTGAAGGTCACGTCGATCTGGGGGACACCCCGCGGTGCGGGTGGAATCCCCGTGAGCTGAAACTTGCCGAGCGACTTGTTGTCGCCGGCCATCTTTCGCTCGCCCTGTACGACGTGGATCTCGACCGCCGGCTGGCTGTCTTCTGCGGTGGTGAACGTCTTCGACTTCTCGGTGGGAACCGTCGTGTTCCTCTCGATCAGCGGCGTCGCGACTGCGCCGAGCGTCTCGATCGAGAGCGTGAGAGGGGTCACATCGAGGAGGACGATCTCGTCAACTTCTCCTGCGAGAATCCCAGCCTGGATCGCCGCGCCTGCGGCGACGACCTCATCCGGGTTGATCTCGCGGTTGATCTTTCCCGGAATGCGCGACGAGATCAGTTCTTGCACCTTCGGAATCCGCGTCGATCCGCCGACGAGGACGACCTGATCGATGTCGTCCGGCGTCTTCTTGGCTTCGCGAAGCGCGCCGTCGACGGTTCGGATCGTTCGCTGCAGAAGATCATCGATCATCCCCTCAAACTTGGCGCGTGACAGCTTCTTCTCGAGGTGCTTCGGACCGCTCGCGTCGGCGGTCAGATAGGGAAGGTTGACCGTCGTCTCCATCCGGCTGGAGAGTTCTCTCTTCGCCGCCTCGGCGCCGTCCTTCAGGCGCTGCATCGCGCTCGGATCGCTCGTTAGGTCGATTCCCGAGTCCTTGCGAAACTCGTCGGCGAGCCACTCGATGATGCACTGGTCGAAGTCGTCACCACCGAGCTGGGTGTCCCCGTCGGTCGAAAGCACGTCGAAGACCCCGTCGCCGATCTCGAGAACCGAGACGTCGAACGTTCCGCCGCCGAGGTCGTAGACGAGGATCGTCTGCTCATCCTCCTTGTCGAGTCCATACGCGAGCGATGCTGCGGTCGGTTCGTTGATGATCCGCATCACCTCAAGGCCCGCGATCTTGCCTGCATCCTTCGTCGCTTGGCGTTGCGCGTCGTTGAAGTAGGCGGGGACGGTGACGACGGCCTTGGAGACCTTCCCCCCAAGGTGGGCCTCGGCGTCCTCCTTCATCTTCTGGAGTATCATCGCCGAGATCTGTTCGGGGGTGTAGTCCTTGGTCTTGCCCTCGACCGTGATCGGAACGCGATGGTCGGTACCCATCTTGCGTTTGATCGAGGCGATCGTGTTGGTCGGGTTGGTGATCGCCTGTCGCTTGGCGAGGCGGCCGACGAGGCGTTCGCCGCTGTCGGTGAACGCGACGACCGAAGGGGTGACGCGTTCACCCTCGGCGTTGTTCAAGATCTCAGGTCTCCCGCCTTCGAGGACGGCGACACAGGAATTGGTCGTGCCCAAATCGATGCCGATGATCTTCTCTTTCATCCTTCCTCCTCTTTCACTGCGGCGGACCCTTGGCTGACGCCGACCTTGCTTGGGCGCAGGGTTCGGCCGTTCCGGACGTAACCGGGCGAGAACACCTCAACGATCGTGTTCTTCTCTTGGTCGCTCGGCAGGCTCATGAGCGCTTCGTGTACCGCGGGATCGAAGGATTCACCGATCGCTTCGATTCGAGCGACGCCCTTTGCCTTCAGAATCTGTTCGAACTGAGCGAAGATCCGCTCGATGCCGGCAACGAACGCTTCGGCGTCGTGATCACGGTTGTAGTTCTCAAAAGCAAGATGGACTCCAT
>JBARQW010000105.1:0-6098 GCA_049643905.1 Bipolaricaulia bacterium | reverse complement strand
ACGGCGACGATGGCGGCACTGATTCCCGGCGTCGCTCTCGGCCCGTTTATCGGACCGCTGATCGACCGGTGGAATCGCCGCTACATCATGATCGTCGCCGACACGCTCATTGCCCTGTCAACGGCCCTCTTGGCTGTGTTGTTCGCGCTTGGCGTCGCCGAGGTGTGGCACATCTACGTGATCATGTTCGCTCGCTCGATCGGCGGGGCCTTCCACTGGCCGTCGATGCAGGCTTCCACCACCCTGATGGTCCCCAAGGAGCACTACAGCCGAATCGCCGGACTGAATCAAAGTCTCCAGGGGATCGCCAACATCGTCGGTCCTGGACTGGGCGCGTTCCTGATAGAGCTCGTCCCGATGCAGGGCGTCCTCGCCGTTGACGTGCTCACCGCGGCGATCGCTGTGATTCCGTTGCTCATGATCGCGATCCCGCAGCCGAAGGCCGTCCGCGCCGCTCGGCCGTCGTTCCTCCATGACATGGCGGAGGGCTTTCGTTTCCTCGCTTCCTGGCCCGGCCTCATGGCCGTCGTGGGGATCGCGGCTCTGCTGAACTTCCTGTTCGCACCCGCCGCTGCGCTGATCCCCCTCCTCGTCACAGACCACTTCGGTGGAGAGGCCTTCCACTTGGCCGGCCTTCAGATGGCTACGGGCATCGGGATCATCTTCGGCGGACTCCTCCTCACAGCGTGGGGTGGGTTCAAGCGGCGGATGGCCACTGCGCTGTTCGGCGTCATCATGCTCGGCGCAGCTTCCGTCCTACTCGGTCTGACGCCTTCCACGCTGTTCGCACTCGCCATTTTCGCGACACTCCTCACCGGACTTATGCAGCCGATCGCCAACGGATCCCTCATGGCCGCATTGCAGGCGAGCACACCGCCAGACATCCAGGGCCGCCTGTTCTCGCTTGTGGGCAGTGCAGCCGGAGCCATGATGCCGCTCGGTCTGCTGATCGCGGGCCCCCTCTCCGACCGCTTCGGAGCGAACACGTGGTTCTTGGTTGGTGGAGTTGCCGCCGTTCTTCTCGGGGGACTCGCCTTCTTCGTCCCCGCGATCATGAGCTTGGAGGAGCAGGGTGCGAAACTCGCTGCAGCGCGCGAGGCGGAGAACGGCTCGTCCCCTCAGGAGCCCAAAGCCGCCGTCGAGACCGCACACACGTAGACGCGGCAGCTTTGGCGGAGCGCGGCTTAACTCAGAACATTGTGGCGCCACATCCGCCGCTTGCCGTCTCGCTAGCGGCAGTGCTGTACTCCGCCCGCAAGGCTATACTACAAAGGATTACATCCCGTCTTCTCCTTGACATGCCGTCACTGGATCACTATAGTCACCGAACACTGTTTTACGCTCGTGCGTCGACGGCGGAGCCGTCGAACGCGAAAGGAGGAGGTGGAATGAGCGTATTGACCGGTGATCTAGGCTCCCCTGTCAGGGAGACACGTTCTGTAAGTGGGTTCAGGCGGATCGCCCTCGATGGAATCGGGCGTGTTCGCGTCGAGCATTCGGACGTCGAGGCGGTGGACGTCGAGGCCCCCGAGCAGCTGATCGAACACATCAAGATCTTCGTCGATGGCGAAACACTTCATCTCGGCTTTCGTCAAGGTCTCAATCTCCACCACGTTGGGAAACTCGACATCCGTTTCGCTGTTAGAGCGAAGGAGGTCGAAGGGCTCGCGATCAACGGGGCCGGCTCGATCGATGCGGATCGGTTGGAAGGGAAGGACGCGAACGTCGAGATCGACGGAACGGGGCGGATCGGTGCTGGCAGCATTGAGGCTCAAACCGTCGAGTTCTCCGTGGACGGCGCAGGCAAGATCGAGATCGAGCAAGCGGCGGTACAGACTTGCCACATCGACTTGGATGGCGCCGGGAGGATCGGCGTCCGGGACCTCAGAACGCGGCAGCTGGCACTCGCCGTCGATGGCGCGGGCAAGTTGAGTGTTGAGCGCCTCGACTGTCAGGAATTCGACGCGCGCCTCGACGGTACCGGCAAGATCACGGCCGCCGGGAAGGCTGCGGATCTCCGGGTCGACGTCAACGGGGCGGGAAAACTCCAACTCGATGATCTCGAGACGGAGCGCGCGTCGATCGAGATCGATGGAACCGGCAAAGTCGACCTTTCCGTCACCAAGACGCTCGACGTGCGAATCGACGGGTTCGGACGCGTCGGCTACCGGGGGCGACCCGAACTCAATGTGAGGAGTGGTGGCTTCGGAAAGGTGATCCGCCTGGATGAATCCGAGGGCTCCAGCGGGAACTAACGCTTGTGCTACGTGGGCGGCCAAGCGCGATCGTACGTCGCCGGGCCGCCCGGAATCTTCCCCCTACACTGCTCGTCAATCGTGAACCTGCCGTTCTCGTAGATGAGTTCATCGTCGGCGTAGATCCTGCCATCACTCCGCAGGTCGCTCACGATGTCCCAGTGCTGGCTTGACTTGTTCTTGTTGCCGGCGACGCCTCCTCCGAGTGCGAGGTGAAAAGTGTCCGCCATTTTCTCGTCGTACAGGACACTTCCGGTGTGCTGCGTTATCCCTGTGTTGGTGCCAGTACCAAGTTCGCCGAGGTTGCGAGCTCCCTCGTCCGTGTCGAGAGCGCGAAGAAAGACGTCGCCACTCAGGTCGGCGGCCGCGTTGACGACCCGGCCCTCCGCGAATTCGAGGCGTACCCCCTCGATCCGCTGTCCTTGCCTGTACGTCGGGAACGAGAGCGTGACGTGGCCTGCGGCGGTTCCCTCTACAGGCCCAACGTAAAGCTCGCTCCCCGGGACGTTTCCTTGCCCCGTCTCGTTGACGAAGGTTCGCCCTGAGATGCCCATCGTGAGGCCCGTTCCCTCGGCGACGATTCGGACGGATTCCTTCCCCTTGAGATGCTCCACGACTTCCGCCTGCCATTCCGATTGCTTTCGCCAGTACCCGACCGGATCGTTCGGGTCGGGAAGAAGCGCGCCGAAGTAGAACTCCTCGTAGTCCGCGAGGCTCATCTGAACACGTTGGGCAGACGAGAGCGTCGGGAAGGAGACCGCGACCGCCTTTCCACTTCCGCAGCATCCGCCGGCGTCTCCTCGGGCTTCCTTGAGGGATTGCCGCAAGGCGGCGTCCAGGATCTTCTTCCTTTCGGAGGGAACGGCCTTGAAGGTGTGCGGGTTCACCGGCGCGAAGATGTTGAAGGTCAGGTCAGCTTCCCTGTAGTACTCGGCGACGGCGCGTGGAATGAATGCGAGCTGTTCATCCGACGCGTGGCGATACATCAGCTCCTTCATGCCCGCGAACTGGAGACGAACCATCGGGTGGCCGCCCGCCTCAAGCACCTTGACGGCGACGCCCCCTCCGAGAGCCTCCGCGAGCGGGGGAACGTTGATGAGCGCCTTCTGCCCCTCCCTCACGCCAAGCGAGTAGTTCACCAACACGTCGGCGATCTTGTCCAATCTCGGATCGTGCACTCACGCTCCTTGTCAGTCCGTGAACGAATCGGGAATCATGTAGAATGGCATGCTTAAACATGGGACCCTACCCAAGTTGATCTAGGCAGGATCCCGACCGCATCGCCCTTGCCTCTCGGCCTACCCGCGGGGCAAGGGCACCTTACGGCTGCCGCCGCAACAGTTCGCCACTCGGCGTAGCGCGTATCGAACAGACGTCCAGAAAGAACCGATCGTCGCGGTCACCTCCCCTCATTTGGATTCACACGTCCCAATGCTCACTCATCCGCACTCGGCAGATCGCCAATCAGCTCCTGAAGCTCGCGTTTCAGGTTTGCGATCTGCTTCGTCGTACCCTCGACGCTGCCGAACAACCGCTCGTTCGCCTTGATCCCTTCTCGAATCATGAACGTTGCCGCGCTCGATCGGCTCTTGCAGATGCCGGCCTCGATGAGCATGTCCAGTTGGTCCCGAATCACGTCGTTGACCCGAACCATCACGACATGCGCTCGATCCGTCAGCGCATGCTGGATCGCCTCAATCAGTACCTCTCCCGAAGCACAGCAGAGTCCTTCGCGTTCCTCAGCGCCGCCCGTGCCGGAGCCATCGACAATGACGACTCGGCTCTCCTTCTTCGGCCGCTCCCGAGGTTTGGTGTCCTTAGTCATTTCATTGCCCTCCTATTACATGCAACACTACAGCCAGTCTCCCCGGATGTCAACCCTCCTCCCGGAACGCGATCGATGACACAAACGATCTCTTCCTTCCATCCCAAGAGCGGAAACGCCGGTCGCTGCAACATCGAGCTATAATGCTCTGGTGATATGATCATGCGAATCGCTCTCGCGGTAGTTGGGGCCCTTCTCCTCGCAAGCGTCACTGGCGTTGCACTGGAGTGGGACGAGATCGCTGCACTGGCCACGCCGACGGTCGGATCCTCGGGAGAGCCAGTAGTTGTCTTCTCCGTCGAACTCACGTACGACCAACGCCCGAGTGACGCGTCTCTCTCCTTCGGCTGGACGGTCTACGAGCTTGGCTCCGGAGCGCCCATCGAGCTTCATACCTTCTACAGGTCGACCACGTTCGCAGGCGGCGGCCTGAAGATCTCTTTCGCCTCCGCGCGCGTTCCGATCGAGCCTGGGAAGCGATACCGCGGGCACGCTGTCGTCGACGACGCGGTGAACGATCTGCACTACGAGCGGGACATCAACTACACAGCGCCGCTCTCGCTTCCGATCGGGATTCGCCTTGAGGGGGTCGGCGGTGCCGAGGAATTCGATCTGTCCGGCGTGCCGGACGAGGAACTCGAGGAGATGGCGACAGCGTACGACGCTCTTCAGGCGAACTACGATCAAGTAGCGGAGGGCGTCACCCTCGACGCTTTCTTCTCCGACTACGCCTCGGCAGACGACGGATTCCCGGCCACCGTTTTCCTCATCCCCATCAGTGGCGCTGAAGGGACCTTCGGACCGTCGAGCAGCCCGATCACGTTCACTGCAATGAGTTTCATGCACATCTTCCCGGTTCCCGACCGAAGCGCCGTCGCCGGGCTCCTCGAACAGCTAAGCGTTTACGAGAAGGAGTTCGTTGGGCGCGCTTTCGAAGGGGAGCCGCACGACGCGCTGTTCGGAGCTCGGACGGTCTTCGTCGGAGAGGAGTCGTGGAAGATGCTGGCCGCCTCGGCGACGGAAGAGAAGCGACGCCTCTCGCCGTAACTGCGCCGCCTTCAACTCGATCGGTCGAGAAGCGCCGGACTACTCGTTCGCCTTGCCCTTGGTCCCTTTCCCGAACACCCAGAAGTCAGGGAGGACCGGATCGCCCCCATCAGGGACGCGTTGCCACGTCTGGGCATCGTTCGCTTCGTCGCGGATCACCGATGTCTTGTCGATGACGTTCCCGTCGAGATCACGAAGCTCAATCACTGTCTTGTCGTCGTTGCGGAGCATCAGTCTCGGGTAGGCAAAGACGTACCGTTCCCCGGGGCCGAGCAGGAGCGGCTCTTCCGAGATGAGAATCTCGCCCGCCGCGCGGTACGAGTACGTGAGGACCCATCCGGCGAGGTCAATCTCCTCGTCGCTCAAATTGAGCAGCTCGACCCACTCATTACCCGCGTCGCGTCCCTGCGGATTCAGTTCGACTTCGTTCAAGACGATCTGCGCGACACCCTCGACCGCGCCTGCGCCTTGAATGGCGACTGCTCCGACGAAGGCCGCGAAGAGACTGACTGCGACGATCATGCGGTTCATCCCGGCTCCTTTCCACGTTGACGCTTTCCCTTGGAGGTTCTTGCGACTCGATCTCACGAGCACACGACGTTCCGAAGCTCCCCGATTCCCTCGATCGCGACTTCCACAGTGTCTCCTGGAGAGAGCGGACCGACGCCGGCCGGGGTTCCCGTCGCGATGACGTCCCCAGCCTCCAACGTCATGACCGCCGATATGGTCTCGATGAGTTCCGGAATCGAGAAGATGAAGGCGCTTGTCGAACCGTCCTGTCGCAGCTTTCCGTTCAGTTTCAGCGTCACGTGGAACGGTCCCTCGATCTCTTCGCGGGGAACGATCCACGGTCCGAGCGGCGCCGACGTGTCGAATCCCTTCGCTCGCACCCAGTTCTTCTACCACGCCTGCGCGGTCCGATCGCTCACATCATTCATGCACGTGTACCCGAGGATGACGCCCTCTGCGTC
>JBARQW010000104.1:0-15759 GCA_049643905.1 Bipolaricaulia bacterium | reverse complement strand
GGAGGAGACAGATGGCTGGGGCAACGTCTGGTCTGCCGCAACGTGGTCCGAGGCATCGGCGGCCGTCGAGTTCGTGACGCAGGTCCGCTGCAGGGAAGAAACCATGTTCGAGCCGATTCTGACCTGGTCCAACGGCTACCCGCTGGACGTGAACCGGCTCCCGGAAGATGTTCTCCAATGGCTCGAGCCGGATTCGCGGGAGTTCATACAGTCGGATGCGCCGGAGATCCGCCAGCTTGCGCAGGAGTTCTCGTCAGATGCCGTCCTACAGCTCGAGGTAGTCGGGCGAATTCTCGCATGGGTTCAGGAGAACGTGCGCGTAGCACAGTGCGATGAGACAGTCGATGGGATCGATGCGCTCTGGACCCTACAGAATCGCATGGGAACATGCCCGAATTTCGCAAATCTCGCGGTGGCACTCCTCCGGGCGGCAGGAATCCCGGCCGTCGAGGCGTTTGGTATTGTGGCCGATTCGGAGAATCCCGGGGTCGGGCACGTGTGGATCGCTGTCTACTTCACAGATCTTGGGTGGTTCGAGTTTGAGAGCTCAAGCTGGATGCCGAGCTACGGCGAAGTCCCTGAGACGATTCTGACGCCACAGCACATCACGCTGAATGTCGGAGAGGATCGGGGGATCTCGAGCTCTCCGAGAGTCGAGACCCACGCGTGTTCTTTTGGCGTGTTGGAGAAGCCCCGCGAATTCGGATTCGTAGACACCGAGATCGAGGCGGGGAACGCAGTGACGTGGGTGATTACCCTGAGATCCCCATCGTACTACGAGATCTACGAGTGGGAGTACGGCTATCGGGATCTACCAGTGTCGCTCTCGCTTAACGGCATTCCACCGGGTTGGCATGTGAGCCTCAGCGCGACCGATTTCCTGCTACGCAAGCAGGATGTTGGAGCGGCGCCCAGCCGCAGCCTGATGCTGACCATCATGCCCCCTGGCGATGCCGCGGTCGGGACTCAAGGCGTCATCACGCTGACCGCTCGTGACACGGGGAAACCGGGGCAGCCTGTTGTGGGAGTGCTCACCGCCGCAGTCACTATCAAGGCCCCTTGAGGAGGGCTTCCCCCCGCAGAGCACTCCCGCTACGCTTCCAACCATCTCGCCAGATCCGTCTGCAGGCTCTGGGTCGTGTAGATCTCACAGTGGATTGCGGAGTCGTAATACGAAGCTTGGACCCTGTAGGCGCTAGGACTGGATTGCGCGTTGTACCGCCCGTCCGCGATCCTCAGCACCCGTTCGCCGCAGCGCTCCCTGGCCAGTCGGGGCAGTAGTCCTCACCATCAGGAACGCCGTCGCCATCACGATCATCGTCCACTTGTTCGTCCGGGATCTCGCCCGCTCGCCAGGCAGCAGACTCCATCGCCGTCTGGTCAAGATAGGCTCGCCCGAACTCGTCGCTCGGTTCAATCTCTGAGCCTTCGTGCCACTCGTTGAAGCTCGTGATGAGAATCCAGTGCGCCTTGCTGGCACGAGCGAGCTCCCAATAGGTGTGGTAGGTTTCGCCGTCCGCGCGCTCGGACCTTGGACTGCTGGAACGGAAGAAGGCTTCCTCGTAGCCGGGAAGCACCGTAGCAGCAAACAGGCTGTCCTTCATCCGAGAGGCTAGCGAGGCCGTCGCGTACTGCTCTGTCGTCTCCTCGAAAGTCAAGGCGACCGGGTTGTAGGTGTGAAGGCCCTGGAAGACGGACAAGTACTCCGGCTGAAGGCTATCGGCGATGGCGAAGATCCTGCTCTCCAAGTTGTCCAAGGCCGTGAAGACGGACTCCCACTGCGCCAGACTGAATCTCGAGATCACCCGGACATAGAAGAAGACGACGGGAAGCGCATCGACCTTAAGGAACGCCGACGAAGAGCCGTAGCGCGAGACGATCGCAGCTACTTCGGTCGTGATGGTCTGAGGTGTCTTGGCGTCCTCGTAGTACGGGCATACAAGGAAGCCTTCTTCTTCAGCAACTTCCAGAAGTACGCGAAACGCCCGGTCTTCAAAGGAGTTCATCCCCCACCACGACGCAATGAAACCATCAATCCCCGCGCCTTGTGCCTCGCGGATGTGGCGGCGCACGGTCTCTGGATCAAGGGAATCGTAGTACCCAGATGAAGGGCGATGGGTGGAGGCGTAGTTGCCCTGATACGGATTCCAATGCACCCACTCTCCACTTGGGCCATCCGGCGTTCCGTACCATGGGTAGTAGAAGGCGAGCACCTTCTGTCCACCGAGCAACGTCTCGGAGGGCGCCTCGACGACGAGCGGGGCAATCTGTGACGTGATCTGTGACGTGCTCAGTGGGAACGTCCGGGCATTGTCAGGCGAGTCTCCAGGGGCAACTCCGCGGTGGTGGAAGCTCGCCAACTCCGCTGAATCCTCTGTGGCTTGTAGCCATACCGTTGTCTCGCCGATGTGCCCCTTGGCAACCCAGAGCTGGATCCAGTCGTCCGAGAGGTCGGCCAGGTGGCCCTGAAAGCGCACTGTGACCAGCGTCTCGTCGTACACGCCCTTGACCACCGAAAGCGATGCCCCCGCAGTGACCTGAAGCTCGAAAGCATCGGCGCCCGCAAGCACCTCATACGAATCCACGACCATCGTGGCGCCCCGAATCCTCACTTCCGTCCAGTCTGATGTCGTAGCGACCTGGATGTCGACCGGGTACAGCTCGTCCGGCGGCAGGGACAGGGCACCGAAAGCCAGCATCATCACCATCAGAAGAACCAACGCTGCTATGCGCATGGTCGCCTCCCGTACAGCGGTCTCCTCTGGATGCACCGTACAGCCAAGCATCTCCTACCGTCAATCGTGGCTTGGGGGCAAACCTTTGGCGGCTTGCGGTCAGATCTCTACTCCCAGTGTCCGATCCGCCTGTCTACTCACGTACGCAGAGGAGACAGACCTCCACTCCTGAAACGCTCGATGTCATCGCCGCGAACTGCGGAAGGTCTGTCGATCACTTCGGTCAGCACGTCTCGACGACCGTGGGGGGCATTGGACTTCATAGGGGCCAACGCGTAGGATTCCCCAGAACACTGTTCTATGAGCTCCAAGGGGCGATCCTCAAAGGGAGACAGGCGAACGAGAATCACAGAAAGGTGACGATCCCGATGAGCAGAGACAAGAAGCAGCTCTACATCCTGTGCGATCTGGAGGGTGCGTCGGGGATCTCGCCCGAGAACAGGAAGGCCATGTACTACGGGTCTGAGCTGTGGCGGAAAGAGGGGCGCAAGTACATCACCTCTGATGTGCAGGCCGTCTGCGCAGCGGCCAATGAGTTCGGAATCAGCGAGATCATCCTCAACGACTCGCACGACAATGGCCATCGTGAGCCGAACGTGGTGATGACGGATCTGCCTGGAAACGTCCGACTGGTTAGGCGTCCCTACTTGCCTGGCAAGCCTCGGCACATGGTTCGAGGAGAGCTGTACGGAATCATCATCGTCGGCCAACACGCGATGCACGGCGGTGGCGGTTTCGCGCCGCACACGATTCAGTCGCCGCCGATCGGAGAGGTGACGATTAACGGGATCAAGGTCGGCGAGATTGGCCTCGAACTCGCTCTCTTCATGGACGCGAAGCTCCTGGCCGTTGTCGGCGAAGAGGCCGCCGTCGAAGAGGCGAAGGGGCTCTGCCCGAAGGCGGTCGGCGTTCCTGTCAAGAGCCTCGAGAAGGACTGGTTCCCGCCGGCGAGCGAGATACGCCCGGTGATTCGCGAGAAGATCCTGGACGCACTACAGAGGCGAGATGAGGCCGATGGCCTGCACCTCGAACCTCCGTTCCGCTTCACCCTCAAGCCCGCCGAGGGCTATCGGTTTGACCCGGGCAAGCGGTTCTTCCTGCGATGGCTCGCGAGACTCATGTTGTTCCGCCTGTGGAACGGGCAGATGACCGAAACCGAAGCGTCGTGGGAGACGAGGACGGTCGTCAGCGGGCTCTACGCACTCCACAGCACGCGTGGATTCATGAAGAAACGGGCGTAGCCTCTGTGGAATGGCGAGGCTCGAGAAGCGGGAGCTCGGGGACGACCGCCATGTCTCAGGCCCCAGTCCTCGACAATGTGGCGATCACCCGAGCCTGCACTCCTCAGCCAATTGCGCATTGCGATGCGACAAGCGGAAGAGGAGGCATTCGGAAGTGTGGGTCTGGACCCGACCGACCGGAGCCAGGCCCGCTCAAAGACTAGATCTGCTCCGAGAAGTGCTGTGAAGCCGCCGCACGTTGACTTCGAATCGGCCGACCTCAACTTCGCAAGATACCACCGCTCCGGCTGAGATCATCGCGGTTGCGACGTTCGGACTCCGAGAAGCGAGCCAAGTTCCGTGCTCGGATCCGCAGGTGCGGAACGCCCGGCAGCGCGACGAACCCACAGAGAGGAGCAGCCACCACGGTTGTGAAGTGACACTTCCCGGAGTACAACGCCGTACCGCCAAGCGTGAGGAGAGACGATGCCGATCTGCGTCAAACGCCTGGATTCACCCACCATCGGGAATCTCGGAACGTTCCTTGAAGGACTGAGGACCCGCGAACGAGTGTACGAGCACTGCCGCGAATGGACGGACGGAGCGCTTGAGAGCCTACCTCAACAGATCCAGGCCTTCGGCGCGTACGATTCCGAGGGGGCTCTCGGACTGCTTCTTCTTTGCCCTGGTTTCCTGGAACCGTGGGGCGCACCGACCGATCTTCTGGGAGCGAATCCGATCGTGCCATTCGATCAGGATGCCGCGAGGATTCATGCTGTGTTACTCAGTGAGGCCAGCGTCTGGGCCACCGAAGAGGGCTTGAGCGGTCTTGAGATCCTTCTGCCGATGGGATCCGCGAACATGCGCCTCGATAGGGTACAGGATTCGTTCTACGAGGGATTGGGATTCGAGCGCTTCTACTACACGATGACACGTGAACTCGACTCGGTGGAGAGCTGCCAAGAAGTCAGTCACGAATTCGAAGTTGTTCCCGCTGCAGCGATCACGGCGGACGAATTGTTAGGCAACTACGCCGCATGTGTCGCACACGATGAGATCGAGCTGGTGGCCAGGCAGTCCGAGGACGAGCGCCGCGAGTACTTCGACTCCCTCGCGGAAGAGACGTTGGGCCATCCGGGATCGCTTGCGCTGATCGAGGACGATCGCCTGCTCGGCTTCACACTGGTGGCGGAGGTCTCGGATGTGGCCGCGCACCTTGCCTGGATCGGCATCCTCCCCGATCACCGCGGCAGAGGACTTGGAGGGCAGCTCCTTTGCAGCGCGATGGAGACTTGTCGGGAAGGGCAGATCGACATCATCTCGCTCTACACCGACACGTCCGCGGGGGCCCAGACGCTCTACCACCGCCTTGGCTTTGCACCAGGCGGCGCGCTGACCTATCGCTGGCGCCGAACTGCCTGACGATTCCGCTACGTCTCTTCGCTGAGCCAATCCGCGATCTCGTCAATGGGCAGGTGATCGCCGATGTCCGCCCCATAGTACGCAAGTTCGATGACCCCGTCTTCTCCAATCAGAAACTCGGCCGGCAACTGAGTGGCCGCACCATCGATCTTTCCGAAGCGAAACCCCTTCTTACGCGCCTCTCGGAATGCCGAGATCCGGAAGCCGCCACGGACGTATCCGAGGAGAGACGCCGTCACGCCGTAGCGCTTGTAGAGGGTACGATCCGGATCTGGGACCACCGAGAACGGAGTCGGTTGCTTGCCGACCGTCTGCCGCAGCGTGTCGGCTGGGGACTCAAAGACAGCCACGATCTCCAAGCCCATCTCGTGCAACCTCGGATAGGCGCCAATCAGAAACGCTATCCGCAAGTTACACAGTGGGCACGACCCGTAGCGGAAGAACGAAAGAAGAACCGGCCTCCCGAGGAGCCCCTCGAGCGAGACCGCACGTTCCTCGAGATCGATCACCGAGAAGCCCGGAGCCTGCTGTCCTGCTTCAAGCCGCATCGCCGTCTCCTCACTGCACAAGAGGAGTGTACCCAACGAGCCTCATCGAACCGGCCGACAGGAATCGGGAGACATGCTGCGCTTCTTTCGCCAGGCCCTTCGAAAACGAAGCGTTCGCCTCGTGATGGTCTCGACGCACTGAGTGAGCGAACCCGTGCCAGACGATCTCCAGTTCCGTGTGTTTCCAGAGCGCTTCGCTGGAGGGCAGAATATGCGTCCCCCGATTCCCACTGGAATTCCGCTCTCCTTTGTGGAGCACAGCCGTCCGGTCTGCTGCTTCTGGATCGGTCGTCGATGTCATGGTCACAGCTTGACAGGGGTGGTCTTGTCGATAGAATACCCCCCCGGGGTGGGGTGGGGTTGGACAAAGCAGAGAGGAGATGCGTTCTATGCCAACACACGGAAGCCTGACGCAGGAACCGGACATCCAAGGTGATCTTCTTCGCCGGCTACGGAGCGCTAACGGCCACTTGGGCGCCGTGGAGCGAATGGTTGCTGAAGGCGCGTACTGCATAGACATCCTGAAGCAGGTGGCCGCAGTGCAGTCCGCGCTTTCAAAGGTCGCGCACTCCATCTCCTCCGTGCACATGAAGCACTGTGTCCGCCAAGCGATGTTGTCCGGCGGCGGCGAGGAGCGGATCGATGAGTTGATGGAAGCGCTACGCTACCTGAAGCATTTCTGAGAGGAGCGATGACCATGCCGGAAGAGAACACGAAGGGAAGCTCGGAGCTGAGGATCGGCGGGATGCATTGCGTCGGGTGCGTACAGACCATCGAACGAGCGTTGAAGAACGTCCCGGGAGTCCAAGAGGCTTCCGTCAACCTACTCACCGAGAAGGCTTTCGTTGAGCACGATGTGACTCTGCCCGTGGAACGGCTCGTCAAGGCGGTCCGTGACGCCGGGTATGCAGCGGAACCCATCGCTCCCACCGCTGTCGAGAGCAAGACCGTCCCTATAACGGGAATGACGTGCGCCTCCTGCGTCCAGTCGGTGGAGCGCGCGCTGGAGGGTATCGACGGAGTCTCCAATGCGAGCGTCAACCTCACGACGGAGAAGGCCGTGATTGAATTGGCATCCGACGTCGACAACGACCGCATCATCGAGGCCGTTCAGCAAGCCGGCTACGGAGTGGGGAAGAGCTTCGCGCGGGAGGAAGCTGCCGCGCAGCCCGATCTTGTCGAGCGCGATGTCGAACGGCTGCAAGAGGCAAAACGTCGGGCTGTGATTGCATGGTCGCTGTCGATCCCGATCATCGGCTGGATGATCCCCGAGATGTTCTTTGGGATCATGTGGCCGTCGGCGCTCTGGTTCCACGTGGGCATGGTCCTACTCGCCGCTCCGGTCGTCTTCATTGCCGGCTGGCCGACGATCCGATCGGGAGTTCGCGCCGGATTGCACCTTTCGCCGACGATGGACACGCTGATCGCGTTGGGTGCCGGGGCGTCGTTCCTGACCGGGATCGTTGCCGTTCTCGGGCAACAGGGTTGGGCACCGCAAGTGCTCGACTACGCCGGGGTTTCCGCGATGATCATGGCGTTCCATCTCACCGGACGTTTGATCGAAACGACGGCGAAGGGCCGCGCGTCTCAGGCGATCAAGCGGCTGCTGACGCTCGGGGCGAAGACAGCGCGCATTCTCCGTGGCGACAAGGAGATCGAAGTCCCGATCGCTCGGATCGTCATCGGAGACGTCATGGTCGTTCGCCCCGGGGAGAAGATTCCGACGGACGGCGTGGTCGTGGGGGGAGAAAGTCACGTCGACGAATCAATAGCCACCGGGGAGTCGATGCCCGTTCGTCGTGCGGCCGACGATCAGGTGATCGGTGCGACGATCAATGGCCAAGGCATCTTGCGGGTCCGCGCTACGGCGATCGGCGAGGAGACCTTCCTGTCCCAGGTAATCCGGATGGTTGAACAGGCTCAGGGCACGAAAGTGCCGATTCAGGCGTTTGCCGATCGAATCACCCGCATCTTTGTGCCAATCGTCCTTCTGGTGGCAATAGGAACTCTCGTTCTCTGGCTCGTTGCGCCAGGACCGCTCGGGGCTCTTGCGGGAAAGATCGCCCAGTACCTCCCATGGGTGAGCGGGGACTTCTCCCTGCTGTCGAGTGCTCTGTTTGCGGCGATTGCCGTGTTGGTCATTGCGTGCCCGTGCGCGCTCGGACTTGCCACCCCGACGGCACTGATGGTTGGCAGTGGGAAAGGCGCGGAGAATGGAATCCTGATCCGCTCCGGTGAGGCGATCCAGACGATGCGGGAAGTCAACACGGTGGTGTTAGACAAGACGGGCACAGTCACCGAAGGGCGGCCGACGGTCACCGATGTGTTGGCGCTTGCAGCGAACGAGGAAGAGTTGCTGAAGCTAGCAGGGAGTGTGGAGGCGGCGTCTGAACATCCCCTCGGCAGAGCCGTCACTGCAGCCTGCAAGGATCGGGGGATCTCACTCGAACCCGTCGAGCGGTTCGAAGCGGTCACGGGAAAGGGTGTGCGGGGAATTGTCGGAGGGGAAGAGATCTTCATCGGGCGGTTCGACCGGACGGCGTTGGCGGACGACAACGGGAGGGAGCTCTCAGCCACTGTTGAGGAGCTCGAGGGCGATGGAAAGACGGTGGTGGCTGTGAGGCGGGGCGACGGAAGGACGGTCGGACTCCTCGCCATCGCCGATCGGGTGAAGACGGGTGCCCGAGAGGCGATCGATCAACTCTCGCAACTTGGACTCAAGGTCGTCCTTCTGACCGGAGACAATCAACGGACCGCCGAAGCCGTGGGGCGATCCTTGGGGATAGAGCAAGTCATAGCGGAAGTTCTCCCAGATCAGAAGCTTAGAGTGATCGAAGATCTTCAGAGAAATGGATCGATCGTGGCCATGGTTGGGGACGGCATCAACGACGCCCCGGCGCTGAAGGCGGCCAATGTAGGGATCGCGCTCGGGACGGGAACCGACGTGGCGATCGAGACGGGAGACATCACACTCGTTTCGGGTGAGATCTCGGCTGTAGTTCGGGCGATTCGCCTCTCCCGTGCGACGTTCCGCAAGATCAAGCAGAACCTGTTCTGGGCCGTCTTCTACAACTTGATCGCAATTCCTCTGGCAGTGCTCGGGTTGCTCCATCCTCTGATCGCCGAGGCGGCGATGGCGCTCTCATCGATCAACGTTGTGACGAATGCGAACCGGCTCCGCCGAGTGCGCTTGGATGCGAAGGGATAGCCGCAGACACCGCCTGGAACCCCGTTCGCAGTGTGCCCGGTTCCCCGTGCTTCGCGGTGCGATGGTCGACTTGCCAATACCGACGAGCGAGCGATCGGCCTTGATCTCACGCATGGATACGACCCAGGCAATCATGTTTGACGCTGTCCCGGAACCCGACCGCGTCGGAGCCGCTCCAGAGGGCTTTCCGTACGAGACTCGATGAGTCCGGGATCGTGGGATTCCAGGTACAGAGTCCGAATCGCGGACCCGCGAAGAACCCCCGAGATGCTCATCGAACGTTCGCCGGGCACACCTAGCGTCAGGGGGGGGTCGGCTCCGGATGAAACGGCCGGAGCGAAGGAGATCTACCCATGTTTCACATACTGGTACGGCACAAGGTGGAAAACTTCGAACGCTAGAAGGAAGTGTTCGATGGCGCGCTCGACATGCGCAAGAAGGCAGGCAAGCTGTCCTATCACCTGTTCCATCTCAGCGATGACCGAGAGGATCTCGTCTTGCTGTTCGGATGGGAGAGCGAGGAAAGCGCCAAGCGATTCCTCGAATCCGACGAGCTGCGAAAGGCGATGATGGAATCGGGCGCCCTCGGCAAGCCCGAGATTCTCTATCTGAAGGCGGCCGCGTAGACGCAAGGCAAGCCAAGGAAGGATTCCCGACTCCGGCGATTCAGCAATCCTGCTGAGTCGCTGGAGGATGGGGCCTCGTCAATCCTCTTGGATCGCCGATGGGCCCGGGAATCCCATGCACGCCCGATCCATCCGGTTCCTTCCCCATCACTCACCATCAGCCCATCCACATGCGCATGAGTGATTGCCCGTCTCCCGTCACTCTCCGATAATCGTTCGAAACCTTCAGCGGAGGTCCAAGTGAATGATCTCAGCCAAGTCTTCGACCACATCGACCGGAATCGGGAGTCGTTTCTCGATCGCCTCTTCGACTACGTGAGACGCCCGAGCATCAGCGCGCACGGGGTCGGGATTGCCGAGACGGCCGAATTCCTCGCCGATCTCTTGTCGCGGATCGGGCTCGAAAGCGAGATCCTGCCGACCGCAGGCTGGGCGATGGTCCTCGGGCGACGGACGGAGAGCCCCGACCTACCGACGGTCCTCCTCTACGGACACTACGACGTTCAGCCTCCGGATCCGCTCGAGGCGTGGGTCTCCCCCCCGTTTGAGCCGACGATCCGCGATGGACGGATCTACGCCCGCGGGATCGGCGACAACAAGGGACAACACTTCGCGAACCTGCTCGCGATCGAATCGATCCTCGCGTGCCACGGGCGTCTTCCCTGCAACGTGATCGTCCTTCTCGAGGGCGAGGAAGAGGTCGGGAGCCCTCACATCGCCGAGTTCATTCGCAAGCACGAGGATCGACTGGCGGCCGATCTCGCGATCACGTCGGACGGCTCGGTTCACGAGAGCGGCCGCCCGTGCGTGATGTTCGGCGTTCGCGGGGTCGCGGTCTTCGAGCTTCGGGCGAAGGGCGCAAGTCGTGACGTGCATTCGGGGAACCTCGGCGGGATTGTGCCGAACCCGCTCTGGCGGCTCGTGCACCTGCTCGCCTCGATGAAGAACGAGCAAGGCGAGATCACGATCGACGGCTTCTATGATGATGTCCTACCGCCGACGGCGATGGAGCGCGAGGCGATCGATGCGCTGCCCTACGATGTCGAGAAGATCAAGCAGGAACTGGGGCTACGCGAGTTCGATGCGCCCGTCGATCGGAGCATCATCGATCGGCTTTCCGTCTGGCCGACGCTCACAATCAATGGCCTTCACGGGGGATACGGCGGCGAGGGACCGAAGACCGTCCTGCCGTGCGAGGCGATCGCCAAATGCGACATCCGCCTTGTGCACGACCAGTCGCGTGACGACATCTTCGCCAAGGTCGAGGCACACGTGCGGAAGCACGCGCCGGACGTCGAGTTCGTCCAGCTCGGCGGGATGGAGCCGTCTAAGACGCCGCTCGAATCGCCGTTCACGGAGCCGCTCCGCCGGGCGATCGTCGATGCCCAGGGTGAAGAGCCTCTCTTGGTCCCTGCCTTAGGAGGCACGCTGCCCGACTACGTCTTCACACGGATTCTAGGAATCCCGTCGTTCGTCGTTCCGTACGCGAACCATGACGAAGCGAACCATGCGCCAAACGAGAACCTGGAAGTCGAACGGTTCTTTTCCGGGATCCGAACCGGCGTCGCGATTTTGTCACGGCTCGGTGCCATGGAGCGCTAGCAGTCAGTCAGCGTGCCGCGTGGCGGATCGCGAAAATCGGGTGGTGCAGGAGCATCCGAGGCCCGGAATAGCGCATGACCGCGCGGATCCGCTCCCGGTGTTCGGTGTCGTAGCAGTGAATGGTGCAGCGGCGGCACGTCGGCTTCTCGTCTCCGTGGGCGCACAGGCCCACCTTGCGCTCCGCATACTCGAACAGCTCGTCGCAGGACGCGCAAGGCAGCGAGCTTCCGTGATGGGACCTGCAGTACAGGCGAATCATCAGTCGAACGGTCTCAGACTCGCGCTGCATTCGCCTCAAGGCCTTCTGAGAGGCGCCGCTCGCGTCAGGAATGCTGGCTCTCCGCCTTCAGGTGCTTGTCGAACCAGGCGAGGATCTCCTCGAGCCGCCGGATCCGATGCTTCGGCTTCCCGCTGCGTGAGAGTTCGTGGTTCTCCTCTCGGAACATCACCAGCCGGCTCTCGACCCCGTGGTAGCGAAGCGCAGTGAACATCGCAATCCCCTCCGGCAGCCAACAGCGATAGTCCTGCTCGGAGTGGATGAAGAGCGTCGGCGTCTTCGCTTGGTCGGCGTAACGCAGGGGCGAGTGCCACCACATCTTCTCAGATCCGCCCTCTTCCCACGGCGTGGCCAGCATCTGGTCCTTGTTGAAGTAGTAGCCGATGTCGGTCGTGCAGAACTTGTGGATCCAGTTGGCGATCGACCGCTGAGAGACGGCCGCCTTGAATCGATCCGTGTGACCGATGATCCAGTTGGTCATGAATCCGCCGTACGATCCGCCCATCACGCCTAGGCGTTCGCGATCGATAAATGAGAAGCGCTCGATTCCAGTGTCGAGAACGGCCATCAGATCCTCGTAGTCGACCGTTCCATACTTGCCGCGGATGTCGGCGAACGCGTTCCCACGCCCGGAGCCACCATGCGGATTGGAGATCAGGATAACGTAGCCACGGCCCGCCATCGTCTGCATCTGATGGAAGAAGACGTCGCTGTAGGCGGCCCGTGGCCCTCCGTGAATCGTCAGAACGGCCGGGTAGCTCGCGGCCGGATCGAAGTCGGGCGGACGAATCACCCACGCATCAATCTCCGTCCCGTCCGAGGAGAGGACCCAAAACGGTTCCGGCTTCGACACGTTTCGGCCGGCGAGGCTCTCGCCGTTCAACGATGTAACCTGCTTCTCCTCTCCGCCTCGATAGGCATACAGCTCTTGGAGTGTCTCAGGACGCAGTTCGATCGCCAGGATTGTGTCGCCGGAGACGGCGTAGGAATCGATCGATCCGGGGGACACGACGGCGATCTCGGGGTCTGTCCCGGCGCGTAGACGGACGAGCTCGGAGTGCGTCCGCTCGGTCACGGTGACGTAGACTCGATCTTCGTCGACGCGCAGGACCGGTCCGCCACCGTGGCGGCAGTCCGCGGCGATCGACGTACCGACGGACTTGTCCCAGCCGGGCGTGAGGGAGGTCATTGTTCCGGACTCGACCTCGACGGTGTAGACCTCGCGGTTCTCGCCGAGGCCGAACGCCTTGGTGTCCGAGGCGACGACGACGCACGCCCCGTCGTCGAGCCAGCACACCCCGTCCAAGCGGTAGTCACCGATCGCGATGCAGCGGCGATCGCCTGTGGAGAGACCGATTCGCCAGAGCTCGTGGAAGGTAGGCGCCATACCTTCAAATCGACGGCCGGAGACGATGGCCGCGTCGCCCCGGACGTCGATGACTTCCACTTCGACGTTCGGCTCGGAAAGATCCGTCGTGGTGCCGCCCGCAAGGTCGAATCGGAACAGGTGGACGCGGCGGCGGCTCGTGAATCCCTTCCCGTTCATCCAGAACGGGATCTCTTCGAGTACCTCGTAGTCCTTGGCGTCGTCCGCGTTCGGCGACGGCTCGTCGAGCGGGACGCGCGCCGTGAACAGGACGATCTCGTTGTCGCAGCGGACGAGCGCCTCGACCTTGTGCGGCAGGGTCGCGAGCTGCTCCGCCTCTCCGCCGTCGATTCGGATACGGAAGAGGACCGACATGTCCTCGACCTCGACCCGCTTTGAGGTGAAGTAGAGATCCGAACTGTTTGATCCCCAGACGAAGACGCCGTCCTTGCCGCTCGCGCTCAGTCTGCGCGACGCGAGCGACGCGAGATCGACGACGTGGATGTCGGATGAGTACTCGTTCTCCTCGACGTTCGCACGCTTGACGGCGAATGCCGCGTGGCGACCGTCGGGCGCGATCTCGACAGCGGAGAGAAATCGGTAGGACAGCAGGTCTTCGATCCGGACGGGGTTCATGGCGCCTCCTTCGGAAGCCCAGTGTATCCCGCACGCTCGACTGGTCTCCAGAGCCCGCTCTTGCGCCCGCGACGTCGATGATCGACCATCCGTCCCCAACCGCTCGGCCGCCGGCGGAGTGGTTCGCTGAATGGAGGAGCCGTGGCAGTAAGGATCCGTTCGTACCGTGCGTCCGATTCCATCGAAGTCGGTCGACTGATCGCCGACACGTTTCGCGAATTCAACCTCTCCTATGCGTCTACGGAAGAGCAGGAGAAGCTCCTCGGGCCGTTCCGCCACGCACACTCCGACGACAGCGAACATCAGGCTCGAATCGCCGCGGTGATCGAATCGCCGTGGATCCTCGTCGCCGTTGACCCTGGTGAGATCATCGGTGTCCTACGCGGAAGCCCGGGACGACTCCACAGCCTGTTCGTCAGCAAGAAACGTCACGGCTGCGGGATCGGGCATCAGCTGATGACTGCGTTCGAACGCAAAGTGAGGAAGGCTGGCGCCGAGGCAATCACACTTCAATCGTCGCTCTACGCGGTTCCCTTCTACCAAGCCCTCGGCTACAAGCGTTCCACAGGCATCCGCTCCGGCTCATGCTTTGACGGAGTCGGCTTCAAGTATCAGCCGATGAAGAAGATTCTCGGTACCTAGTCTCGCTACGGTTTCTCCCACTCAGCCTTGAGCGCGTAGGATGAGCTGAATCGGAGGTGTGCATGCCCAAGATCATCGTCCGCAACATGTTGCCGGAAGACGAGTACTTCGTGTCGACCTGCTCGCACGTGAACGAGTCGGAGGAGACGAACGTTTACGGACGACGGCGGATCGACCTTCTTCACGACCTCATAGGGAAGGGCGCGGTCGTCAAGGCGGCCCTCCTCAGTGGCGAGCACGTTGGGTTCGCCTACGGCGTGCCGATCGAGCACTCCTCGTGGGGACCGATCGGCGAAGGTCTCATGGTCATCCCGTGTCTGTATGTTCAGGAACGTGGAGCAAAGAAAGGTATCGGCCGCGTCCTGATGGAGTCGATCGAGCAGGATGCCCAAGATGCCGGACGCACGGGGACGACCCTCATGGGGTTCCGCGACCTTCCCGGAGCCGAGTGGCTTCTGCCTGTCGCCTTCTTCGAGCACATCGGCTACAAGGAGGTCGACCATCGCGGACGCTACGTTCTTCTCTGGAAGCCGTTCTCAGACAAGGCCGAAGCGCCGAGTTTCCTCGATCCCTCCTACGTCTTCGAGCCTGTCGAAGGCAAGGTCGTTGTCGACCTCTTCTGGAACGAGTTCTGCCAGACGAGCGGCATTGAGGCTCAACGTGTGCGCGAGGTCTGCGCCGAGTTCGGCGATCGGGTGTTCCTCAACGAGTCCTGCGCCGAGGATCACAAGCTCCTCCTCGCTTGCGGGATCGAGCGCGCGATTTACATCAACGGACAGGAGATCGGGTGGGGTTACGAAGCGCCGAAGGATGGGATCCGCAAGGCCATCGAGCAGGCGCTACCAGAGGCCTAGCGAACGTCAGCCAAGGTCCTGTTCAGTCCACGATACGCTCAGCTCGCACCTGAGCGGCCTCGTCACTCGAGACGTACGGCTCGCGCCTCAGCGTCCCTAGTGTTCGAGACGCTCGATCCTGAAGATCACCGGCCTCACGCCGTCATTGCAGCACGTGATCGTGAACCCCGCTGGCGTGATCCACGGCGCGGTCGCCTTGTACATGACCATCGCGACCTCGTGTCGGATGTCGGGCCAGGCCCGTTCGCAGAAGCCCGAGGGCATGGTCGGCCAATCCTCGGAGACGAACGCCTGCCCGTCTTCGAAGATCGAGCACGGGCCAAACTGCCGCTTGAACTTCTCGTCTCGGATCTCCTGTTCCAGGATGTCGTCCTGGAACGTCCGCTTCAGAACCGTGATTCGCACGCTGGGCACAGTCAGTCCTCCATTCGTTCGTGCGTGAACACGACCGGTGTCACGGCGCCGGACGGAACGCTTCGATGACGCCGGCGTCAATCCAGTACGTTCTTGCGTTCCTGGTCTCTCGATCGAGGCGGCAGAAGAAGAGCCGCGTGCCATCTGCAGAGATCGTCGGGCAGTACTCGATCAGTTCGGTGTTGAACAAGGCACCCATGTCACGCAGA
>JBARQW010000103.1:0-7574 GCA_049643905.1 Bipolaricaulia bacterium | reverse complement strand
GCTCGTCGCATGATCGACAGCGGGATGGCGGTTGCGTTGGGAACCGACTTTGGCTTCTCGGGCCATGGAGTCGAGTCGCACTGGGTTGGCCTGTCGGTTGCGGTGGAGAAGCTGAAGATGGGAATCGAAGAGGCGATCTGCGCTTCCACACTCAATGCAGCGGCGGCGCTCGAGGTCGCAGACGAGGTCGGCTCGATCGAGCCGGGGAAGCTCGCCGATCTGGCGATCCTCGATCTCGACGACTACCGCGACATTGCAGGGAGCATAGGGAGCAACCCTGTTCGCATGACGATCATCGCCGGACGAGTTGTCCATTCATCATGATTCGCCTGCTCGCGTTTGCGAAGATCAATCTGACCCTGTCGATCGCCGGGCGTCGAAGCGACGGCTATCACGACATCGATTCCCTGGTTCAGACGGTCGACCTTGCCGACCGGATCTCCGTCGGCGTGACCGACGAAGGGATCCGAATTGAGAACGACCTGGACAAGCTCGAGGGGCGTGATCTGGCAGAGGTTGCGGCGGAGCGGATCCTTCGTGCGAAGGACTCCTCGTGCGGCCTGGCGATCACGATCGAGAAGGGGATTCCTGTGGGAGCGGGCCTCGGTGGGGGCTCGTCAGATGCTGCCGCCGTTCTCGCGGCCGTGGATCGTCTCGTTCCTCCAACGCTCTCCGGGCAGGAATTGACGCGCTTGGCGTCCGAGATCGGCTCGGACGTCCCCCTCTTCCTCCGCGGCGGGCGGCTTCGCATAACCGGGCGGGGCGAGCGTGTCTCGTCCGCGGGACGCCCATCGTCCGATTGCTTCGTTCTGATCGTCCCTCCGATTCGATGCGAGACGCGAGAGGTCTACGAGAGATGGAGCGGAACCGCGAGTCGATCCGGTCAGGAGGGACATCTTGGCCGAAACGAGCTCCTGGAGGCGGCGCTCTCCGCGTATCCAGAGCTGGCGCAGTACCATGTGAAAATCGGGAGGCTCGGCGCGGCGTATGCCGGGATGAGTGGGAGTGGCTCGTCGTTCTACGCGGCGTTTCCGGATTCCGCAGACGCAGAGATCGCCGCGGCGAGGCTGAGAGACGAGTTTGCGGAGGCGCGCGTGTTCGTCTGTACCGCGACTCGTGAAGGACACCGGATCATCGGGGGAGGGAGATAGGTGCAGATCGCAATCGACGGGCCGGCGGGATCGGGGAAGACGTCACTCGGACAAGCGTTGGCGGAGAGCTTCGGGTGCCGCTTCGTGGAGACGGGGCAGATGTACCGTGCCGTCGGGCTCGCCTTCGACCGAGGTTTGACGCTCGATGAGATCGAGATGGAGGTCACCGAGACAGGCAGGCTGATCATGAACGGCGAGGATGTTTCGGATCTATTGCGATCTCCCGAGATCGATCAGGCGTCTTCAAAGGTGGCGACGCTGCCCGCCGTGAGGGAGAGACTCGTGGCGCTTCAACGGGCGATCGCCGAAGGCGAGGACATCGTGATGGATGGGCGCGACATCGGGACCGTTGTCTTGCCTGACGCCGACGTGAAGATCTTTCTGTCGGCAAGCCCGGATGAACGCGCCCAACGCCGCGCAGCGGACCGGGATGAATCCGACGTGGAGAAAACGCTGAGCGAGATCATGGTTCGAGATGAGCGCGACACGTCGAGACCGATCGCGCCCTTGAACCCCGCTTCCGATGCGACGATAATCGACACCGACCGAAAACCCCTCGTAGAGGTCATTTCCGAGGCAATCCGCCTGGTCAAGGAGCGGTTGGACGAACGTTGTTTCGACGGCTGAGGCGCGGACTCAAGAACGGGTTCTACTCGATCATCACGTGGCTGCTCTCCGTCTTGGTGAAGATCATGTTCGGACTTCGCGTGATCGGAAGAGAGAACGTGAAGCGGGATGGGGCCTACATCGCAGTCGCGCGCCATCGCAGCTACTGGGACATCGCTTTCATGGTCGTCGCGCTGGGCGCTCGGAATCGTATCCACTTCATCGCCCGGCGCGGGCTGATGAGGAACAACCCGATCGTCCTGTTCGTGATCCGAGCCTACACAACGATCATCGACCGCGAGAACTTCGCAAAGGCCGATTTTCGGCGGATGCTGGAGACGTTCAAGCGCGAACGGCTGATCGGGCTCTTCCCTGAGGGGACAACGAAAGTGCGAGTCGATGCGAAGGCCGGTGCAGTACACTTTGCGGAACTGACAAAGAAGGAGTTTCTTCCGGTGAACATCCGTTCGAGAGGTCCGTATCCGCCGAGCTATCCGTTCCGATATCCCAAGGTGACCGTTTCCATCGGTTCACCGTTTTCGGTCGGTGAACTCGATGGCGATGGAACGGGCGTGGAGTCTCGGTCGGAGCGACACCGGAGGATGAGTACGCGGCTGATGGAGCGAGTTGATACGGCATGAGGAATGAGGGAGGATAACGCCCAAAGCCGGTGCCAAGGGCCCGACACACCTTTGCGGGGAGGATAACTCAAGAGATGGCTGTGAAGCATGGATAGCAGAATAAAGATGGAAGATGCCTTTTCGGAAAGCGATGTCAAGACCTACAGTCGCGGGGACACGATCTCCGGGACTGTCGTCCAAGTCAACGAGACCGAGATCCTCGTTGACATCGGCTACAAGTCAGAGGGGATCCTTCCGATCGCAGAGCTCTCGCCGTTCCGAGACGACGGTGTTGTGCTGCAGGAGGGCGAAGAGATCGAAGTCCTCGTCACGTACATCGATGAGGAGAAGGGGACCGTCTACGCTTCCGAGAAACAGGCGGTGTACGAGAAGAGGATCGACGTCCTCGAAGAGGCACATCGAAACGGCGAGGTCATCGAGGGAGAGATCACGAGTGAGGTTCGGGGGGCCGGGTATCACGTCAACCTAGACGGAATCCGCGCTTTCCTCCCCGGATCGCATCTCGGTGGCGATCTGCCAAGCGCGATCGACGAGCTACGCGGGCAGAGGATCAAGTTCAAGATTCTCGAGCTCTCGCGGCGTGACAAGAACCTGGTCGTCTCGCACAAGGTCTACATCAAGGAGCAGGAGCGCGAGCAGCGGATGGCGCTCTTCGACTCGTTGGAGAAGGGCCAGGAGATCGAGGGGACCGTTCGAAGCATCGTCGACTTCGGCCTGTTCGTCGATATCGGCGGCTTCGAGGGCTTGGTGCATCGTTCGGAGATCGCATGGAAAGATCTCCCCGTACCGCCGCCCGAGTACAAGGTTGGGAGTACTGCGAAGGTCAGGGTCATTGACTTTGATAAGGAGAAGGGAAAGGTCTCCCTCTCCATCAAGCGTTTGCGCGACAATCCGTGGGACGGGATCACCGATCGTTATCCGGTTGGCGCGCAAGTGGACGGCAAGGTGGTCAGCGTCACCGATTTTGGGGCGTTCGTCGAACTCGAACAAGATGTCGAGGGACTCGTCCACGTCTCCGAGCTCTCGTGGGGACACCCGGAGAATCCGAAGGACGTGGTCACTGAGGGCGACGAGGTGAAGGTCGTCGTTCTCGGCTGTGACGAAGGGGCTCACAGGATCAGCCTGTCGCTCCGACGGATGCAGCGAGACCCGTGGGAAGACGTTGAGAGCAAGTATCCGCGTGGGCAGGTCGTCGCCGGAAGCGTCACCAAGATCACCGACTTCGGGGCGTTCGTGAAACTCGAAGACGGCGTGGAAGGTCTGGTCCACGTCTCCGAGCTCGACTGGGGCCACGTGAATCATCCGCGCGATGTGCTGAAAGAGGAAGACGAGGTCGAGGTGAAGGTGCTCAGCGCCGATCCGAACGATCGTCGAATCTCCCTCTCCATTCGCGAGATGAAGGACAACCCTTGGCGCAGCTTCGTCGACGCATTCTCGATCGATCAGGTCATCGAAGGCGAGATCACGGAGATCAAGGACTTCGGCGCGTTCATGAAGATCACGCCGGACGTCGATGGCCTGATACACGTCTCTGAGATCAGCGACGAGCGGATCGGCACTCCTTCCGACGTGCTCAGTGTCGGGACGAAGGTCCAAGCGAAGATCATCGGGATCAACGAGGAGAAGCGTCAGGTTCGATTGACGATGCGCAACCTCTTTGGACCGCCGGAGATTCCGAGAGGCCAACCCGAGGAATCCGGGCGTGATCGCGAGCGTTCTGGATCTGGAGGGCGAAGCGGAAGCGGAAGCGGAAGCGGAGGCCGAGGAGGAACCCGACGCAAGGAGAAAGGTCGCGGTGCGAAGGAGAAAGTCGATAGGCGCTTCCTCGACGATGGAGGACACGAAGCTCTGAGTATGCGTGATCTCCTGAGGGACTCGGCGGACATCGACGAAGAAGACGCATAGGCGCGGCGCGAGACACGGACTACACAAGGAGGCGAGACGGATGAATAAGGGCGAATTCATCGACCGGCTGGCTGATCGAACGGACCTGACGAAAAAGGAGGCTCGGAACCTCCTCGATACCGTTCTCGGCCTGGTTCAGGAGACACTGCTCCGGGGCGAGGACGTGAAGCTCGTCGGATTCGGGAAGTTTGCGGTTCGCGCCAGGAAGGCATCGAGCCGAATCAATCCCCAGACCAAGCGGCCGATTGAGGTTCCGGCCAAGGTCGTTCCGCTGTTCAAGCCGGGGAAAGAGCTGAAGCGCCAGGTCGAGAAGACGCTCAAGGTGACCCCGAAGGGAGCTGCCAAGAAGTAGTCCGACAACGCCTTCGAGACAAGAGTATTTGAAGGAATCTGAAGCGACCGGCTAGCGGGCCGGTCGCTTCCCTTTCAGGGATGACCTATGCGCGATCTCTCGGCAACGACGATCGCACGCAACTCAGACACCGCTTGGTCAAGGTCGTCGTTGACGACGAGGTAGTCGAAGGAATCGAGTGCGTCCATCTCCCGGGCGGCAACTGCAACCCGCTCGGAGATCTTCGCCTCCGTCTCGGTCCCGCGATCGCGCAGGCGCTCGGCAAGCAGATCGAGCGTCGAGGGGGCCAGGAACACGTAGACGATCGGGTGGTTTCCGAATCCCCTTTCTCGCAATGACTTCGCCCCTTCGACCTCGACGTTCAAGATGACGTCGTCTCCTCGGACGAAGCACTCCTCAAGCTGCGTGCGCGTCGTGCCGTAGCGGAAGCCCGAGTAGCGGGTGTGCTCGGCGAACTCACCCGCTTGGACAAGGCGCTCGAACTCGTCTTCCGAGACGAAGACGTAGTCGGTCCCGGCGATCTCGCCTTCCCGCCTCTTCCGAGTCGTGTGGGATACGGAGAAAGCGAGCGCCTGAAGCTCGCCCATCACGCGGTTGATCACCGACGTTTTCCCAGCGCCGGACGGGCCGGTTACGACGAACGCAATCCCGGATCCGGCTCCGCGCCGAGCTTCATCAAAGCGGTCACTCGACATTCTGGACCTGCTCTCGGAACTGCTCGACGCCGAGTTTCATGTCGATGACGATCCCGCTGATCTCGGAATCCCGAGCCTTCGAACCGATCGTGTTCACTTCGCGCAGGAGTTCCTGGCTGATGAAGTCGAGCTCCTTGCCGATCGGCCGTTCGCTCGAAAGGAGGCTCTTCGCGCGCTCGATGTGGCCACGCAGTCGAACCAGTTCCTCTTGGACGTCGTGTCTCTCGGCGAGAAGGACGATCTCCGATTCGAGTCGCTCGGGATCTACACTTACGTCGAGTTCGGCGACGCGTGACCGCAATCGTTCTCGAAGAGCCGCCGTGATCACCGGGAGCCGATCTTCGACTGCCGCCGTGTGCTTTCCCAGCTCGGAGAGGAGCCTCTCGAGGTCCGCGGCCAACGTCGATCCTTCTTCCTGACGCGATGAGGTCGCCTGAGCGAGCGCGTCATCGAGTGCCGCTGAAACGGTTGGCCAAACCTCGGCATCGGTCTCCTCGACGGGTTGGAGAGCGCCAAGACGAATGAGCGCTTCGAGAGAAGGAGGGGAAGTAAGCGAGAGCTCGCTTGAGAGTCCTTCAAGCTCGGCGTAGGCGGAGCGGGCCGCGTCATGATCGAACAGCATCGTATCCCCTTCGGAGCGGTCCGGCTGAAGGTCGAGCCACACGCCGATCTCTCCGCGGCGAAAGACCTCCTTCACACGGTCCTCGATCTGCGCTTGGAGCCTCGGCCGGTCGCTCAGCGATCGTGTCCGAACGGACAAGAACCGATGATTCCAGGTTCGGATCGTCACGTCTGCCCGCCAGCCGTCCCCGCGGGCGGTTCCCGCGCCGAAGCCGGTCATGCTACTAACCATTGTTCCTCCTAACGAACGAGACGGCTGCGTAACCGACGACGGCGGAGCGATCTCCTGTCGTGTCACCGGATGTCGAGTAGTCGACGAGGTTTGTCTCCTCGAGGCCAAGACAGCGGGCGGCGCTCATGAGAACGACGATTGCGCCAGCCCCGCAGATCGACAGGTGCTGCTCGACGCACAGTCGGAAGAAACGCGGAGCTTCGAGAGCCAGAATCGGATCGAGCGCGGCCTGGTCGATCCGGCGGGCCGTTTCATCAGGCTCGTAGTGCGTGAAGTCGCTGCTCGCGACGATGAGCGCCGAGGGCCTGTCGTCAAGGGCGCGAGCGATTGCCTCTCCCGCGGCGCAGAGCACTTCCAAAGCGGTGGTCTGGACACAGATGGGGACGACTGGAACTGTCGATCCCCAGAGTATCTGCAGGAACGGGAGTTGTACTTCGATCGAGTGCTCGCGACCGAACGCCGATTCGTCGACCGGCATGCCGCCGCTTCGAAGTCGCTCGACGATATCGGCGGCGACCGGAACGTCTCCGAGCGGCGTTTGCCACGCCTTCTGATTGCTGAGAGTGACCGGTCCGCCAAGGCCGGAGTGGCTAGCTCCGAGAAGGACGATGACGCTGGGGCGACCTTGCGCGGCGACGGCCCGGAAGCCGGCCGCTGCGGTCGGACCGGAATACGAATACCCGGCATGCGGGACGATGAGTCCGAACGGGCTTGCGAGCGCCGCGCACCTTCTGTCGATCTCATCCCCGAGGAGTTTCGAGGCTGCGGCGGCCAGGGCGTCGTGATCCCCAGGATAGAACGAGCCGGCGACAGCCGGGAGTCGGATTCCTGCCTCCATATAACGGATTGTATCGGGCCTCGAACAGGAGGCCAACCGGATCTTGACTGCCCTTGCCGGCTTTCGTACCATCCTGTCCGTACCCTGGGAGATCGTCTAATGGTAGGACAGCGGGTTCTGGTCCCGTCAGTGGGGGTTCGAATCCTCCTCTCCCAACCAGAACAAGCGCCCTCTGTGAGGGCGCGTTCTTCTTGTGCCCGACGGAATCCCGGATCCGGCCTGAGGCCAAGCTCAGAAGTTGGTGGCCGAACCCTTCACGTGACCCTAAGAATCAAGATCTGACCACGGATCCGCAGCTTTGGGGGAGTCCCTGTGGTCGAATGCTGGACGCGGTCCCGTTCCTGCACGGCGGTCTTGGCTGTGAGGCGGCTGATCCTCATCCCGGAACCCTGATCCGTGGACTCGCTTTGGCGGGAGGTGGCCGACTGTGGTAGCTTCAGAAGCGGACCGGCCGCGAGAAGCACCTCGGCGGGCAAGAACGCCGGAGGAGGGACGACGAACTATGCGCGAACAGGAAGACGAGGAGCGACAGC
>JBARQW010000102.1:0-1608 GCA_049643905.1 Bipolaricaulia bacterium | reverse complement strand
CGCTTTACATCCCACACGTGAGTGCGCAACTGGCGCTCGACGAGATTGCCGCGGCGAAGAAGCGAGGCTTCCGTGTCTTCGGGGAGACATGCCCGCAGTACCTGACGCTGACCAACGACGATCTTCTCGAGCAAGGCCCGCTCCTCAAGATCGGCCCGCCTCTGCGGACGGAACAGGACAGGCTCGCGCTCTGGGGTGGCCTCGTCGACGGAATCCTCGACGTTGTCGCCAGCGACCACGCGCCGAAGGAGAAACGGATCGCCGACGACTTCTTCGCAGCGCCGTACGGATCGCCGCAGATCGAAACGATGCTCCCGCTTCTCTTTCACGGGAGCATCGTCGAGGAGCGGCTGACGCTTTCACGACTCGTCCAGGTGTTGTGCGAGACTCCGGCCAGGATCTTCGGCCTCTACCCGAAGAAGGGTGCGCTTGCGCCAGGGAGCGACGCCGACATCGTGATCGTCGATCCTGAAACTGCGTGGACGATCGCGCACTCGGCGCTACACTCGAACGCCTCCTACATTGCATATGAGGGCCGGACGATCCGTGGGCGACCGATCCTCACCATGCAGCGGGGCGAGGTCATCGTCGAGAACGGCGAGCTGAACGGATGTCGCGGACGAGGGCGGTTTCTTCGCACGGAAGCGGGCAAATGCGAGCCCGTGACCGGTTGATCAAGCCTGGAAGAACGTAGCGGAATCGAGACGGGAGGAGCGTCGATGGCGAAACTGGCGAGCAAGGACGTGCTTCGGGCCGATCAATTCGGCGTGGACGAGATCGATCTGATCATGGAGACCGCGCGCGGCTACGCCGCCGCGCTCGAACGAGGTGAGGTTCTCGATTCGCTACGGGGCAAGATCCTGTCGACCCTCTTCTACGAGCCGAGCACGCGCACGCGTCTGTCGTTCGAGGCGGCCATGCACCGGCTCGGCGGGCGTGTGATCAGCGTCGCCGAGGTGAAGAGCTCGTCCGCGTCGAAGGGCGAGAGCCTCCATGACACGATCAAGACCGTCGAGGGGTACGCCGACGTCATCGTCCTTCGCCACCCCCAGATCGGGGCCGCAGAAGAGGCGGCTCGCGCGACTGACGTGCCGGTGATCAACGCCGGCGATGGCGCAGGACAGCACCCGACACAGTCACTTCTCGACCTGTACACGATTCTCGAAGAACAGGGGAGGGTCGACGGGCTGACGGTCGCGTTGGTCGGCGACCTGAAGAATGGGCGGACCGTCCACTCGCTTGCAGATCTTCTCGCCAACTACGACGTCAGCTTCCAGTTCGTCGCACCGGAGCCACTTCGGATGCCTGGCGAGATCGGAAAACGGCTCCGCGCGGAAGGGATTTCGGTCGCCGAGACGCCCGATCTCGCCGATGCGATTCCGACGGCCGACGTCGTCTACATGACGCGCATCCAGCGCGAGCGCTTCGAGGATCCGTCCGAGTACGACCGCCTCAAGAACGCCTACGTCCTAACGCGAGACGCCCTTTCGGCCGCGAAGGGCTCGGTCACCGTCATGCACCCGCTCCCGCGGGTCAACGAGATCGCGACCGACGTGGACGCGCTGCCTGGGGCCGCCTACTTCCGCCAATCGGCGAACGGCGTCCCGG
>JBARQW010000101.1:0-2545 GCA_049643905.1 Bipolaricaulia bacterium | reverse complement strand
CGCTAGCAGGACGCTGACTTGTTCCCTTTCACCGATCTGACCTGCTGTCGACGTTGAGGGAATCCGTCAGGGTGAACTGACAAGCGATTCTGTCAGTCGGTGTGCGTTTCCCTCCTCGAGAGAGCCCTCGCCGTAGGCAGGGGGCCTACTCGCCTTGACGTACTTCGCGACCGTGCTTCGGGAGATCCCCAGCTCTCTGGCGATCGCGCGAAGTGAAAGCCCACGGCTTCTCGCCTTCTGAATGGCCTCCCAGTAGGCCTGCATCCGTGGGGTTGGTCCTCGCGGCTCAACCACTCTCTGCCTGGCAGGTTTCGGAGTAGTCGGCAGACACGCCTCGACCTGTTCCATGAACCTCGTTGTGTCCTTGTATGGTTCATCTCCCTTGCTGCCCCGTAGGACGCTCGCCCGTGGCGGTGCCTCCTGAGTCGCGATCTCCTGGCCCTCGTAGAGCACCGACAGCGCGCCATCCAGCCGTTCCCACACCTCAACAGTCTTTCCTGCGTAGCTCCTGCGGTCCTGGTCGGGAAGCAGCTGCAACGTCCTCCATTGGTACTTCACCGTGTTGTCGCGGGCGACCTTCCGCCGATGTTTGAAGCACAACACATCCGCCAGATCCATCTCTGGCGGCAATAGTCGATACGCGCTTCCTTCATCGACTGCTGGCACACCGAACTGCTCGTTGTACCGAGGCAGGTACTCCTCCAGGAGGCGATTCGCCTCTTCCAAGGTACGCACATCCGCAAGACGTAGCTCCGTCACGAGTCGATCCTGGAACGTTCCGGCCACGCGTTCCACCCTTCCCTTCGCTTGTGGACTCCACGCGAACACCTGCTCGATCCCAAGCTCGCGCATCGCTCGGCCGAACTGTGTCGGCTTCCGCTTGTCCCCAGAAGGTTCCTCATCTCTCTTCTCCCGGCGTTGGTGGGTGTACCAGAAGACACCGTGGTGATCGGTGTACAACGACAGAGGAATCCCTCGGCTCTCGATGATCTTCCGCAACAGCCGGAAGTAGCCATGGCCATCCTCCCTCGCCTGGATCAGTGCTCCAGGGACCGTTCCCGTGGCGTCATCAACCGCGAGCAGTAGCGCCATCTGTGGCCCACGATCCTCCAACCAACGGTGGATGCTGCCGTCAACCTGGAGAAGCATCCCCTCCTGTGGGAAGCGTCTTCGGCGTACTCGATGCCGTGGAGGCCGACGCCGTCGTGGGCTTGTGATCCCCACACTCATCAGGATGCTCCGCACTGTCGATCGAGAGAGATCGATGCCCTCCCGCTCCTCGAATAACTCGGTGAGATGCGTGTAGTTCGCGCCAGCATACCTCGTCCGGGCAAGCTCAATCACCTGCTGGGCAATCCCCGTTGGGGTCGCATTCGCCGGACGCCGGCCCCGGTTTCCGTGAGCGAGGGCAGCCGCTCCGTGCTGCCGGTATGCTGCCAGCAGCCGCCATGTGTGACGTTCGCTTACTCCGAGAACCATCGCCGCCTCCCTCACTTGCAGCTGGCCTTCCAACACCCGATTCAACGTTTCCAGTCTTGCCTGCTCCTTCTGGCTCAACGTCAGTCCTTTCATCGGACTGACATTCTCCCTTGACAGTTTGCTACTGACGGATTCGCTTGTCAACAACACCGGGTCCCTCCCACGAATCCCGGCACGCAGCAGACGATTCATCGCCTCCTCCTCGTAGTTGATACTCTCGACAATCTCTCTCGCTCGTGAGGAGAGGCGCAGATAGCCCCAGCGTGATCGCCGTTTAGTCTCAGCCCAACCCTCACGCCTGAAGTAGAAGGTCAGGTTGACATCGAAATACGAGATACTGTCCGCATCCTTGAGCAGATCGGAGCCGGGATCGCCGCCCACCTCATGGACCTTCACCAAACGGCAGGCCTCGTCCGCAATATGGCGTTCCACACCACATGCAGCCAGGATCGGGCGCAGTATGGCCACGCCGTTTCGGGCGTGGGCTGCCTTGAAGGCGGCGTAGTCGTCGAAGTCCGCTCCTCTTACCTTGGTTTTCTCGATCGCCCGCTCGATGTCGTGGGCCAGCGCCGCCAGCTGTAGGGCATCTCCGGCATCCGGTTGCAGGCGCAATAGCCACTCAAGGGTGTTGTCGGCGTGGCGTGGATCCTCTGGCGTCTGTGAGCCCGCAATGATCTGTCGGATTCTCTGTTTGGCGCATTCGATGCTACTGAACACGCGCAATCCTAACCCGGCGTACGGTCTCAAGATTCATTACGACGGCGATCACCACCAGCACTGGCAGTACCAGATTCGTCGCCGCGCCCAGAAAAATGAGAAACACCCGCACATCCCGTCCCATCCGCAACCCGGCCTTGCCCCCGGTTTTGATGCGCTCGCGCATCAGGTTGTCGTACTTGTCCGCTGTGTAGCTCAGCATGAACGAGCCGATGATGGCCATGAAACCGGCCAAGAGAACCCAGTTGCTCGCCCGTACCGCCATCAGGTGCCAGGTCAAGCCGAACAGCAGGAAGGAGTCGGCATAGCGGTCCAGCACTGCATCGAACCAGCCACCGAAGTCGCTGCT
>JBARQW010000100.1:0-71522 GCA_049643905.1 Bipolaricaulia bacterium | reverse complement strand
CCTATCGGAGGTGGTGGGGCAACGGGCGGGCAGTTGACGGTCGTCGGATACCGTAGTCTTCAAGCAGTCTACGAGATCGGCGAGACGATCATTGGTGATTGGCTCATACTCGACGGAGACGGTGACTTGATCCGGAATGCGAGCGTGATCGTCGAGATGTACCAGCTCGATCTGTCCGCGGTCCCTTACTCCCAGGAACGAGTCCTCCGATTCATGTGCCGCTTCTCGCGCGAACATGAAACCTATCACTCCGAGATCGATACCGGGGGACTCGCCCCAGGATACTACGACTTCCGCCTGGCGTTTCCCGACGGATCCTCGGAGAAGATGCGGATCGAACTCGTGGAACCCGCAACGTAGGGGCAGAGCTACTCGGTGCAGACAAGAAGCAGGCAGCCCCCTCGACGCGGGTCAAGGGGGCTGCCCTTCGCTGGCACCCGCTGGTGGACTGTTCCCGAGCTGGAACCTGAATCGGGATCATTACCTCCGGTAGCCGACCAGCCCCACAATCGTCTAGATTGACCTATGATGCTAGGCCGAGACGAACTTCCGAAGCTTGGCGTCGATTGACAGATCGACCAGGTGAAACCATGATGGATCGGAAGGATTGACTACCGCAAAGTCATGATGGCGTGCCCCCTAGCCTTGTGACCAGCCCCCAGTGGCCGGTCCACTTCTAGAGTTAGTCTAAACGACCACCTCCTGCCAAGACGAATGCCAGGATGAAGAGCCCGTGGCGTGTTTGAAGTAGTTCTCTCCGGCGCCCGGAGAGGACGAAATGGATCCTGTTGATGCACATCAACAACTCACGTCGCTATGAGTTGATCGACGAATTCCTAGCTTCCAGACAGGACTTCATCGATTTCGGCTGCAGTTGGCCACCGGTGAGTTCTAGAGCTAGACAGAACACTAGTGGGTACCAGACCCCAAGACCTGTTCTACGTGGGCGCGGGCAGCAATTCACATAGCTCCGTTCGGACCGCCGTCGGGCGTGCATTCCTTGACGAGGCGCGGGGTTTGGTCCTGCATTCCAGCACTAGGATCTAGTAGGTCGACACTCATACCGCCGAACCCCGGGGACGCATGCCATGATTCCTCAAGGGACGAAACCCGGGACGCAAACCATAATTCTTCAAGGAGCAGCCGCAAATGACGTTTGTGTCCCTTCAATCGATGGTGGGCACCAGGTGTCGGCGGGCTGGTTGCCGCCAAGCACTGCCCTCGTTTCGCGTACAATCGGGCCCGGTGATCACGATGAAATGCTCGGAAATGAAGCTCGGCGCCATCTATTCATGCAGCTACTGCGGGCTCGAGATCGAGGTCAAGACGGAGTGTAGCTGCAGCGACGACGACTGCCGCTGCGGCGGCTTCAAGTGCTGCGGCGAAGAGCTGACAAAGAAGTAGGCTCCGGCCAGGGAAAGATGAACGAAGGCGGGCGCTGGGCTGGAAGGTGAAGATCGGCTGTATAGCCGCAGCGCCCGCGGAGGTTCGTGAGGAACCCCCTCGAGGCAGCTTCGGTCGGATGCAGCCGGCACAGAAGGACACCGGCTCCGCCGTGGGGGACATGCGTGGGTCTGCCTTTCGCTCGCGGGTGCGCGGTCTGGTCTTGCAGTCCAACACTAGGATCTAACAGGTCGACACTCATACCACGCGAAGCGGGACACACATCAGAGAGCGCGCCCCAGCGAAACCGTTCCGGAGTTAGTTCAAAGGGCGTGCGTGTCTTGTCTGCATCGACGCGGTAGGCAGCCACATGCCCTAATCGACGGAAACTCGGGATTGAACGTCTGCTCCCCCTACTGGCTGCCCCCGTAGGACGCGTCAATGCGGTCCAGAGGTGAAGAGCAGCCTGTGGCGAGGCAGTTCTCCACCGCGACTCTGAGGTCGATCTCCTGGACGAGCCCTTCCCCAACGATCACGGTTTCTCCGACGAAGACCACTGGGTAGATCTCGCGAATCCCGTCTGGAGCGTAGTGTTCGAGGAGGATCTGAAAGGTGTCTTGGTTGTCGTCATCTTCGATGTCGAAGAACCCGGCTGTTGCCGTCGGGTATTCTGCCAGCAGCCCACTCAAGCTCTCTCTCATGCGACGGCAGTTTCCACAGCTCTCCTTACCGAAGAACACAATCAGTGGGGCTTCAAGCCTCTGCGGACTCCCTTGATCGGCTAGCGTACCGTAGGGCTGAGCTTGCTCCTGATCTCCCCACTCAAGCCCGAAGCCCAGAACGAGTGTCGCTGCGACGCTGAACAGCAATAGCTTGCTCAAAGCACCCTCCTCTCTGATGATGCTACCCTCACGTGGTCGCGATTGAAAGCGTGCTCTGAAGAGCCTCAGGACCCGGCCTGGCTCACTGCTCTCTCAGGGCTGAGGGGGGCAAGAGACGCCCTCAAGGTACAACCTCAACACCGCACAAGCAGGGATGTCCGGTCACAACGACCCCCCAGAGACTGGGGGAATGGCGGGGGGGGCTGGTCATGGGCCGAGGCCGAGATGACCTTCGCGATCCCTCTCATTCTTCACCCCCGCGGACTGACGATCGTCGTAGGATACACGAAACGCTAGACGTCGGACGTCCCCAGCAGGTGGTTCTACCGAGCGTGCGCTCGCTCCGTCTTCCTTCTGTAGAGCATCTCGTCGGCTTCGCGAACGAGGTCCGCCACATCGCGTTGCTGCTCGGGCGTCCATGTGGCCCAGCCGAAGTCCATCTCAACCTGTACTTCAGCGACGTTCTCGGCACACCACTCGACAACGGCCTGACCCAAGCGCTTCTCCACGACCTCGACATCCGTCCCGGTTTCGGGGAGAACGAAGAGGAATTCATCGCCCCCATAGCGGACGACCCAGTCGCTGTCACGAAGCTGGTGTTGGATCACGCCAGCAACCCCGGAGAGGATGCGATCACCCTCTTGGTGCCCGAGACGGTCGTTGACCAGCTTGAATCGTGCCAGATCGGACATCATCAGCGTCAGCGGACGCTTGTACCTCTTCGATCGCTCAATCTCCTTCCGAATCGCGTCCTCGAAGTAGCTCCGATTCAGGAGGCCGGTGAGCGGGTCGCGCAGCGCCTTCTCCTTGAGCTGAGATTCCGTCTCGACGTGATCGGTGATATCGAAGAAGTGCAAGACAAAGGCGTTTCCGTCCTCATGCTCCATCGGATAGGTGCACGACGTGAGCCAGATGATACGCCCGTCGCGGCGCACGGCTCGAACCGTACCTTTCAGCTCGGGCGGATGCCCGCTCTTCTGCCAGACCAACGGCCGATCGTCGGGATGTACGACCTGCCACCACGGGTTCAGAGACAACAGATCTTCTTTTGCGTATCCAAGGAGCTCGCAGGCCTGACCGTTCACATAGCGCGCTTCATCGTCTTGGACGACCAAGACCCCCGTCATAGCGCTCTCCGTGAGGAACTGAAAGACGCGGTGCGTCTCTGAAAGCCTCTCCAGATCACGCGCATCGCGTAACGCCACCGCGACTACCGCGGCGAGGGCCTCGAGGCGAAGGAGGGTTTCATCAGATGGCCTCGCCCCATCCATCGGGTCGTCCATCGAGATCTGCCCGATGATCTCCCCATCGATCCAGAACGGAATCAGGAAGACATCCTCTGCGCACCAACCTCCGGAAGTCATGAATCTCCGGGATGAAGGCACGCGTAGAGACGTTGGCGGGAGCTTCGTTCCGCCAGGGAAGAAGTAGGATCGACTCCACCGCGCAAGCGGGGCGAACCGCTGTCCGGAGACGACCCCGCCGTTCCTGAAGAACTGCAGGATCCTCTCCTCGTGTTTTGGGGAGAGGCCGCGGCAGGCGTACTCCGATATCACTGTCGTTGAATCTTCGGAGCCGGGCTCAATCGCATTGCTAAACAGTGAAACGAGAACTCGCTGAAAGGGCGTCTGCGAAGTAACGGATCCTGCCACTTCGTCCAGGATCCGTCGGACGAGATCCCTGCCAAGTGAACGTTCCCCTACCACTGAAGATTGCATCTGCACAATGACTCCCTAGGAGGCCTTCAGCCTGAACTCTTACTTTAACCGAGAGTCGCCACAGGGGTCAAAACATCCGGGACGCAGACATCTGTCCTTCTGGCATTGAACCGATTCCCTTTTCCCATCGCCGTTTTCGGTCGATCGTCGGTAGTGAGCTGATTGCCATCCAAGGGGGGGCCATGGAACTTGATCAATGGCTGATTGTCTATCAAGCACTCTCCCAGAGTGCTGCAACCAAGGAACACAGCGGCTGGTCCTTGTTCATCGGCGGTCTGGTCGCCGAATCGATCCTCGTCATCTCACTCGTCTTCCTCGTCTCCATCGAGCCGATTCCTCTCGACGGACTGCCGTTCTTCGTCGAGATCGGCCTGATCGCCGTCGGGCTTCTTTCGAGTGCATCGTGGCTCGTGGCCCACACACGTCTGAAGGCAGAGGAGAGGCATCTGGGCGCCATGCTGCGTGGAATCGAGAGTCAATTCGCCGGCGGCGAATTCCACCGAAACCTTCATCGCTTCTGCAATGGGGAGAAGGTCTGCGTCGCAGCCTCCAATTGGACATGCGACGAATGGCTCCCGTCCATCTCGCGACTTCCCCTGGTCGCTCGACTCGCTCCTCGCTTCCTCGCTGGCCTTGTTGCTCTGTCGTTCCTTCTTGGCTGGATCGCGCTTCTGATTCGAGCTGTCGTGTCGTAGGCGGCCGGTCGAACACTCACTCTTTCGGAGCCTCCGACAGCGGAAGCCGCCCCGAATGTCACTTCCTCCCATCCAAATGGTCGTACCGAAACCCGGGAAGGCATCGATGAGGTCCCGACGTCCTCGTTCTTGGCGACACCGCGGTCGAACCCGTCGCTCATCCAGTAGGGGGCCGTCCGCTTGATACGTACGCAACTGGGGAGAGGAAAGGCCCGCAAGTCTCTTCGCTTCGTTGGATGGGGTCTTTGGAGTACCAGCTATAACCGAACCAAGAACTCTCGAGTGAAGGTTCTAGGTACGGTGATGACGTTTGGCGTACCAGTCCGCAGTCAGTCCGCTGGGGGCGCGCGCTGCTAGCGCGTGAGCCAGAAGCGGCGATCCGGAAGATTTCTATCGCCTGATTGGCAATGAGGACAGTAGTAGGTGCGCGTCTGCGCGTAGCGGATCTCTGCGATCTTGGTTCCGCATCTCGGGCACGGCTGCCCGGTCTTCTTGTAGATCTGCAGGAAGCCCCGCTTGTGCCCCGCAAGCAAGGCCTCGCCGGACTGCGCGCGGATCTCGTCGATCGCCGCTGTCAAGACGGAGCGAATCGTCTCGTGGAGCCTTTCGATCTCCTCATCGCTCAGTGTGCTGACGTAGCGGATCGGCGAAAGCTCGGCGGCGAAGCAAATTTCGTCCGAATAGGCGGTCCCGATCCCGGCGATCGTCGATTGATCGGTGAGGACCTTCTTCAGCTGCTGGCGACGAGCGGAGACGGCCGCCTTCAGGTACTCCGCCGTGAACGCATCGGACAGCGGCTCGGGGCCGGCGCCCGAGATCCAGGCGACGTCGCATGGATCGGAAACGACGTGAATCTTCGCCCGCTTCACGTGACCGTTCTCGATCAGCCTCAGATCCTCGCCGTCCTCGAAGCGGAAGACGAAACCGCTCGCCTTGGTCACCTTGGTGTTGCTCTTGCAGACGACCAATCGGCCGGCAAGCATCAGGTGAAGGACGACATGAAGATCGTCGCGGGCCTTCAGAATCAGGTGCTTTCCACGCCTGTCGACCGCGACGAACCGCTCTCCGGCCAGCGCCTCGACCGGAGGATCAACCGTCTTGACGATCCCGGCGCGCACCGGGCGTGCGTCAACAAGTCGGCGTCCCACGACCCGCTCTTCCAGCGCCTCACACATCACGACAAGCTCCGGGAGTTCCGGCATTCGTTCCGCCTTTCCCCGCATTATACTTCGCAACTCCCTCTCAGCGAGCGCGGAAAGCCCCAGATTGCGGTCATTACAGCCGCCGCTTCACGCCTTGACGAGCTGTGTCCCAAGCGATATGCTTCCGCCTCATCATGCTCCCCCACTTCTGGCCCATCGCGCTGTCGACCGCCATCTTCGTGCTGACGTACGCGGGGATCCTCACCGAACGGGTGCATCGAACGCTCGTCGCTGTGATCGGAGCGGTCGCCATGCTTGTGGCCGGAACGTGGTTTTCGTTCTACTCGTCCGAGGAGGCGGTCGCGGCGACCGATGCGAACACGATCTTCTTGCTGTTCGGCATGATGGTCATCGTCGGGCTGTTCCGAAGAACCGGGTTCTTCGAGTACGTGGCGATCCGGGCGGCCAAGCTCGCGCGCGGCAAGCCGTGGCTCCTTTTCATCTACCTGGCGCTCGCGACGACCCTCGTCTCGATGGTGCTCGACAACGTCACGACGATCATCCTGATGATCCCCATAACCATGTCGCTCGCAGACATTCTCGGGGTTCCGATGATCCCGTTCCTAATCGGCGAAGTGATGCTGTCGAACATCGGCGGCGTCGCCACGCTGATCGGCGATCCGCCGAACATCCTGATCGGCTCCGCGGCCGGCCTATCGTTCATGGACTTCCTCACCCACCTCGCGCCGATCGTGATCGTCACGTGGATCGTTGCGATGGGATTGCTCCTTTTGCTCTTCCGCTCAGAGCTGACCATGAAACCGAAGAACATCGATCGGCTTCTGGCGATGGACGAAAGGAGTGTGATCACGGACCGCTCCGGAACGCGTCGAATGCTCTCCGTTCTCGCAGGAACCGTCGTGCTCTTCTTCATCCATGAGAGGATAGGACTTGAGTCCGGCACGGTCGCCCTGATGGGGGCAAGCGCCGGCTTGCTGTGTATCTGGCCCAACCTGAAGGAAACCCTCCGCGAGGTTCACTGGGACGTTCTCCTCTTCTTCATCGGCCTGTTCGTCATCGTCGGCGGGCTCGAAGCCTCGGGAGCGCTCGACGTTGTTGCGACGGCCATCGCATCCATGACAAGCCACGGAATCGTCCTCGCGTCGCTCGCCATCCTGTGGTCATCGGCCTTGATGTCCGCGCTCGTCGACAACGTCCCGTTCACGATTGCGATGCTCCCGATTCTCGCCGGCCTGGAAGCTCAAGGCATCGCCGTCGGTCCGCTTTGGTGGGCCCTCGCGCTCGGCGTGGGACTCGGCGCGAACGCGACCCCGATCGGCGCAACGTCCAACGTACTCGTGATCTCGTGTAGCGAGAAGACGAGGTCACCGATCACGGCAAGAGCATGGATCAAGCGCGGGGTTCCGACGGCACTCGCCGCCTGCGCCGTCGCCAGTGTCCTCGATGTCGTCGCGATCTACGTCGGCTTGTTCTAGTTGAGCGTCCAGTCAAACGCATTGAGAAGGTGCCGAACGTCCTCCACGCGCAGTCCACGTCTCCTTCGGAATCGATGAGGCAAGCGAGAGACTGTTCATCCATAGACTGCTCACGCATAGGAGGAAGACGTGTCCCGCCTACAGAGAGCGATCCTGGTTCGCGTTGTGCTTTTCGTCGCCATCGTGCTGGGCGGCTGCGTTTCTCCTGTTCGCATCGATCTTACCGGCACCTGGGAAGGCACGCTCCTGTGGACCGAAGGTCAGTCGACGGGCTTTCGAAGCCCGATCTCGCTCGACCTAACGCACGTCGATCGAGACCTCTCCGGTACGGTCATTCTCATGGGGCCGGGATCTCAGCCTTTCGATCTCACAATCTCGGGCGGACGAACGAGTGCGCGCTCGATCCGAGTGGAGGCATCCGGCGTCATCGATCAGATCGACCCGCCGCTTTCCGTCTCGATCTCACTCGACGGTGACTTCGACGAAACGCGAATGTCCGGAACCGGTTCCCAGACCTTCGCAGGCAGCACATATGAGTTCACGTGGGAAATGGTGCGGATCTCGGGCCCTCCCGAGCCGTAGGCCCTAGAAGTAGTACCAGATGCTGTCGTAGTCCTCCGGATTCTCTCCAAGCGATTCGATTCGCTGCAGGTACTGGCTGATCGACACGTCAAAGTACGGCCACGGCGCGACCGGTCGAGATCGAACGCACCACTTCGCAACCCGGACTCCAGGTCCTCGAGGTAGGACGGGGCGTGTTCCCTCGCTTCCTCGCGCGACGCGTACGTCTCCAAGAGGCCGTGCTACGTCGGCTCTTCGCCCCAGAGTCTCTCCGTCGGCGTGCTGCGCCTCAGTGTTCTCTGCGCTCTCATGTCCCACCTCCTCGATGCAGCGCGTGGCGGTCGCGCCATACAACGCGCCACTCTGTTTCCCCTTGTTTCGTACGTGCGGTTCCTGCCTGCGCGAACTACTGCGTGTCGAGTCGGCTTTCGCCAGTCGGACCACCAAGCAGCCTTCACGGCTGGCCAGGGGCGTTCGCCCCTCGAATGTGACGAGACTAACGGATCGGTCGCCTTGGATGAAGCCTCAGAGATTCTCTGCACTCCCCGTACGTTGAGGAGCTAGACGCGGCCCTCGCGTCGATCCCGGGCTAGCGCCTCTTCGGCCCGATCGCCAGGATCGCCGTACCCTCCGCCGCCTGGGGTTCGAACGCTGATCGTCTCGCCGGATGCGAGAAAGACGCTTCCCTTGCCAGGAAGCGGAACCTCCTCACCAGTTGGCTTGATGAGAACGTTCGCGCCGGCTGCCCCGGCAGTCCCTCCCGCGACGCCGTAGGGACGGTGCGTTCGACGATCGGAAAGGAGTGAGACTCTGGCTTCATGCTCGACCGCGGTGATGTCGCGTCGAATCCCTAGACCTCCGCGGAAGCGGCCTGCCCCGCCGGTTCCCGCCACAAGCTCATACCTCTCAACGCGAAGGGGATACGCAACCTCGAGCGCCTCGATCGGCGTGTTCAGCGTGTTCGTCATGTGCGAGTGCATGCCGTCGACCCCATCGGCGGTCGGGCGCGCCCCCCACCCTCCGGCGATCGTCTCGTAGAGCGTGTACGGCTGCCCATTCCGTGGATCGATTCCTCCAATCGCCGTGTTGTTCATCGTCCCTTGACTCGCCGCGATCTCTCTCTCCGGCAGAATCCTTCCGAACCCTCCGAGAATCACGTCGACGATCCGCTGAGAGGTCTCCAGGTTTCCGCCGACGACGGGGGCAGGCGATCGCGCGTGAACGACGCTCCCTTCGGGGGCAATCACCTCGATCGGCCGATAGCAGCCTGCGTTCGCCGGGATTTCCGGATCGGTCACCGCTCGGATGGCGTAGAAAACGGCGGACGAGGTCACTGCGAAGACAGCGTTCACCGGACCGGTAACCTGAGGCGAGCTGCCGGAGAAGTCGACGACGATCCGATCACGTTGCACGGCGATCGTTGCGCGAATGCAGATCGGACCGTTGCCAAGTCCGTCGTCATCGAGGACGTCCTCGAAGGCCACCGTCCCCTCGGGAAGACGTGCGATCTCGGAGCGCATCCGCCGCTCCGAGTAGTCGAGGATCGCGCTCATCCCCTCGTGCAACCGCGCCAGGCCGTAACGAGCGACAACCTCTACGATCCGTTCGCACCCGGTTCGGCAAGCCGCGCGCTGCGCGCGGAGGTCGCCCCATCGCTCCTCCGGCGTCCTCACGTTCAGCAAGATGAGATCCGCAAGATCACGGTCGACTTCGCCTCCTTTCCACAGGCGAACCGGCGGAATCCGCAGGCCCTCTTGATAGATCTCACGCGTGTCTCCAGCGAGGCTGCCAGGCTCCTTGCCGCCGATGTCGGCGTGATGGGCGCGATTGGCGACGTAGCCGACCAGCGCTTGATCGGCGAAGACCGGCGCCACAAACGTGATGTCCGGCAGATGCGCACCGCCCGTGTACGGGTCGTTGAGAACAACGATGTCGCCGGCAACAAGGCTCTCGACACCGTCGATCGCCGCCTCGACGGAAGCCGGCATCGCCCCGAGGTGGACAGGAATCGTCTCCGCCTGTGCAACCATCCTCCCGGCGGCGTCGAAGACGGCGCACGAGCAGTCTCGTCGCTCCTTGATGTTCGGGCTGTATCCGGTGCGTACCAGGTTCGCATTCATCTCCTCGGCGACGGCGATCAACGCATGGCGCATCACCTCGAGCGTCACGGCGTCGATCATCGCACCTCCAGCACGCTTGCGATCTCCAGGATGATGTTCCCGTGCCGATCTCGCTTCCCGCGGACTCCTTCTGGGATGAGGAGGGTCGACTCCTCGCCCAGCACGACCATCGGTCCTGCGAGTTTCTCGTCGACCTCGATGCCCCGACGGTCGACAAAGCGTGTTCTCGTCGGTCCCGCGGCATCGAACCAGGCTTCCCCTTCCACGTCCTTCGCGTTTTCAGTCGCTCCTCCGCGAGAGAGATCGAGCCCGCCAGATGGCGCATACGCACGAACCCGTAGGGTGATCAGCTCGATCTCCTCGTCGGGCGCCGCGTGCCCGAAACGGTCCGCGTGCATCCCGTGAAACGAAGCCTCGAGGCTTCCGCTCTCTGCGACACCGACCCGCTCGTTGGACGGCAGATCGACGTTCAGTTCGTGCGACTGACCGACGTAGCGAAGATCGGCAGAGACGCGGAAGCGAATCCCGCCATCGCGCATGCCTTCCGCGCGCAGAGCTTCCGCACCCGAAGTCCGAAGCTCGTCGACGATCCGATCGATCGCCGACGCCGAGACGGATTGAAGTGGCCGGAGCACGCTGCGACTGTAGTCGTGACCGGCGTCTGCGGTCAGCAGCCCGTATGCGGAGAGGACGCCGGCGCACTCAGGCACGATCACGCGCAGCATCGACAGACGGCGCGCTACACTGATCGCGTGGAGCGGACCTGCACCTCCGAACGCGACCAGAGCGCAGTCGCGCGGATCCTGGCCGCGCTCGACCGAGATCACGCGGATCGCGCGTTCCATTGCCGCATCACTCACTTCCAGGATCCCGAGTGCGGTCTCTTCGATCGTCATCCCGAGTCGATCAGCAATCGTCTGAACCGCAAAGACCGCCTTCTCCAGGCCCAGCGTCGCAAGCCCCCCGATCGGCCGGTCCGCGGGCACGTGGCCGAGGACGACATGTGCGTCGGTTACGGTCGGGCGAAGGCCGCCCCGGCCGTAGCACGCTGGACCGGGAACTGCGCCTGCGCTCTCCGGTCCGACGCGAAGCGCGCCCCCGTCGTCGATCCAAGCGATGCTCCCGCCTCCAGCGCCGATCGTATGGATCTCGACCATCGGCAACGCGACCGGGTGCCCCCCGATGTTCCCGCTCGTCGACCATCCGATTCGGCCGTCACGAATCAGAGAAACGTCGCAGCTCGTGCCCCCCATGTCCATCGCGATCAGGTTGGCTATGCCGACGAGACCCCCGATCGCGCGCGCACCCTCGACTCCGCCTGCAGGGCCGGACAGGAGAACACGCGCCGGGTCTCGCTCCACCACCTCCGCACTCGCCACGGCGCCGCTCGACTGCATGATCTGCCAGCGCCCGGGGAGTCCGATCTCTCGCGCTCCCTCCTCCAATGTCGACACATACTCGCCAACGGCCGGACGAAGCGCCGCGGAGACGACGGTGGTCGATGTCCGCTCATACTCACGGAATTCCGGGAGGACGTCGCTCGACAGCACAATCGGGATGTCCAGAGCCGCCGATAAGATCCGTCCGGCCTCTTGCTCGTGGGTGGGATCGAGAAACGAGAAGAGGAAGACAATCGCTACTGCGTCCACGTCTCGCAGAAGCGGAAGAAGACCCTTGACGTCCTCAGGATCGAGTGGAACGAGGACCCTTCCCTTCGAATCGAGTCGCTCCGTCACCTCGAAACGGAGGTCACGCGGCACGATGGCGGCCGGGCGCTCATAGAGCGTGTCGAAGAGATGGGGCCGCTGCTGTCGCCCGATCTCCAGCACGTCACGGAATCCGCGCGTCGTGATGAGCGCTGTCTTTCCCCACGATCCTTCCAGCAAGGCGTTCGTCGCCACCGTCGAGCCGTGAATCACCCTCTCGACACCAGCTGGATCGATGGCGCCTGACTCAACAAGCCTCGTCAGACCCTGGAGAACACCATCGGACAGACAATCCGGCGAGGAAGGGACCTTGACGAATCGGACGCCTTCTTCGTCGGCGATGACGATGTCGATGAAAGTGCCGCCGATGTCGATCCCGATCGCCGAGGCCATCTTGACCGCAGTATAGATAGGAAGGCGAGAATCCGCAATTCACCGGATCATGTGAAGGAGGAGCGAGACCGATCCGAGGCTCAGAACCGTCGTGACGAAGACGACGCTCGCCACCAGTTCCGGGCGCCGATCGTAACGGATCGAGAGGATCATCGAGTTGATCGCGCTCGGCATGCTCGCCTGAAGGACGAGAACCGACCAGAGAAGTCCCTCGGCACCAACGGCTGCAGCGAGCCCCAGTGCCGCCAACGGTGGGAAGATGGTCCTGGCGAGCGAAATCTCGACCGTCGCCGCGGCGATCGAGCGAAGCCTGAGACGGGAGAGCTCGAGCCCCAGAGTGACGAGCTGGGCCGGGATCGCGCCGTCCGCGAGGAGTTCGACGCTCCGCCAGAGGCCGGTCGGAAGCGTGACGTCTGCAAGGCGCAGCACGAGCGCAAGGAGGAACGCATAGATCCACGGGACGCGGAAGACCCCGGCCAACACACCCCACGGGCGCATCCCGCGCTTCCACGACGCAATACCGACGCCCAAAGTCGACTGAATGAGGACCGAGGTGATGAAGAAGATTACTGCGTAAACGAGTCCACGGTCACCGAACGCGAAGTAGACGACCGGCAACCCGTACGATCCGTAATTCCCGAGTACCAGAGCCAGAGACGAGGCCGCCTGCGTGTCGTCGTCCCACCGGCGCAGACGCCCCATGAGCCTCGACAGCGCGAACAGCACCACGTGGAGAGCGAGAACGAAGACGGCGATCCGCGCGACTTCGTTCCCAGTCACGTCCGCCGAGTAGAGAGAGCGGAAGATCAGCGCTGGGCCGAAGACGTTAAAGACGATCCGTCCGAGAACGCTGACGTCCAGTTTCGCAATCCGCCCAAAAACAAACCCGGCGCCAGCAACGAGGAACACCGGAATCGTGACGTCAAGGAAAACCATGAAGGATGCCTCCGTCGGCTCAAGCTCCGACGATACCCAAGGCAACTTGGCACAGCAACCGTGCTAGCTAGGCCCGTCGTTGCGTACAATCGGCGACAACACCCCAACAAAGAGAGGATGGAATCGGGAATGAAGAGAATCCTCATCACGGGAGCCGTCGGCCAGATCGGTTCTGAGTTGACGCTCGCGCTCCGCGAGCGCTACGGAAGCGAAACCGTTGTAGCTGCCGGTCATCGCACGCCCCCCAGCGCGACCCTGCGTGCATCCGGACCGTTCATCACTGTCGACGTCACCGATCGAGAAGACCTCGCGCGGGCCATCGAAGAGCACCAGATCGGCTCCGTCTACCACCTCGCCGCGATCCTTTCGGCGAAAGGAGAAGAGAACCCCCAGCTCGCATGGAGGGTGAATATCGACGGGCTGATCAATGTCCTGGAGGTCGCACGCGAGAAACGACTCGACAGCGTCTGTCTGCCAAGCTCCATCGCCGTTTTTGGGCCGGAGACCCCGCGCGATCCCGCACCACAAGAGACGATCCTCCAGCCGACCACGATGTACGGAATCAGCAAGGTGTCGGGTGAGCTTCTCGGCGACTACTACGTGAAGCGATACGGACTTGACGTGCGCGGTCTACGCTACCCTGGAATCATCTCCAGCGAGACTCCACCTGGTGGCGGCACGACGGACTACGCGGTCGAGATTTTCTACCACGCTGTCGACACGGGTTCCTACACTTGTTTCGTCCGACCTGACACCGTGCTGCCGATGATGTACATGCCCGACTGCATCAAGGCGACAATCGACCTCATGGAGGCAGACGCCTCGAAGCTTCGACATCGCTGCACGTTCAACGTCGGTGCGATGAGCTTCTCCGCCGCCGAGCTGGCGGAAGAGATCCGCAAGCACATCGATGGATTCACGTGCTCGTACGCGCCGGATTCCAGGCAAGCGATCGCCGATTCATGGCCCAAGACCGTCGATGATCGCGCGGCTCGCGAGGAATGGGGCTGGAAACCCAGCTATGGTCTCGCGGAAATGACCGTGGACATGCTGACTCGTCTACGCGAGCGACGAGATCGGATGGGATCCGCCACCGCGGGCGCGTGAAATGGAACGGCCCCGATACCGGGGCCGACCGAAACTATCTTCCGTACGTGCCTCAGGGCGCGACCGCCCTTGAGACTACTCGACGAGCATCAACCGTGCGCACTCAGCTCCGTCACCACGGCGGGGACCGAGTCTGACGACGCGTGTGTATCCTCCGGCTCTCTCTTCGAACCTCGGGCCGATCTCGCTGAACAGCTTGTCGACGGCCGACTTGTCGCCCAACCGGGAGAAGGCGATCCTCCGCGCATGCAGGTCTCCACGCCGGCCTAGCGTGATCAGACGCTCAGCGAATCGCTGCACCGCTTTCGCCCGTGTGAACGTCGTGTCAACCTTCTCGTGAAGGATGAGAGCGTTGCTCAGGTTCGCCAACACGCTTCTGCGGTGGCTCTTCACCATTCCCATCTTGTCGACCGTTCGTCTATGCCTCACTGCGCATCTCCTCTTCGGTCCGAAGAGCGTAGCCGAGCTCCGTGAGCCGATCATCCACCTTGTTCAGCGTCTTCGCCCCGAATCCGTGAATGTCCAACAGCTCCTCTCGAGGGTGCGAGAGAAGCTCTTTGAGCGTCGTGATCTCCGCCTCGTGCAACAGATTGCAGGCGCGTTGGTCGATGTCAAGATCCAGAAGCGGGATCCCGAGTTCCTCCTCCACGAGCCCCGCGCTCTCCTCGATCGAGATGCCGAACGGATGCTCCGCGAAGTCCTTGAACAGGTCAAGATGCCGCCCCACGAGTCGACTCGATTCGGAGAGAGCCTCTTCCGGCCGGATTCCTCCGTCGGTGGTCAGATCGAGGACCAAGCGCTCGTATCCCGTCTTCCCCCCCACGCGCGTGTCCTCGATGACGAAGTTCACCTTTCTCACCGGCGAGAAATCCGAGTCGATAGGAATCACCGACAGCGGCGAGTCCTCCAGTCGGTTCTTCTCAGCCGGCACGTACCCGAAGCCGGCCTCGACCTCCAACTCAAGATCGAGAACACCCTTGTCGTTCAACGTCGCGATGTGAAGATCCGGATTGAAGATCTGGACGCCGGGCGGAACTTTGATGTCAGAGGCCTTTACCTCGCCCGCACCTCTCTTCTCGAGCGTCAGCCGCCTCATTTCGTCGTCGGCCACTCTGAGCGAGAGTCCCTTCAAGTTCAGAATGATCTCAAGGACGTCCTCTTTCACGCCCTCGATCGTGTCGTACTCGTGGTACTTGCCTGCGAAACGAACGCGAACAACCGCCGCGCCTGGAATCGCTGAAAGAAGCGTTCGACGCAGGGAGTTTCCGAGCGTAATGCCGAACCCTCGCTCGAGCGGCCCTATGACGATTCTCCCGGTTGTCTCAGTGAGCTCTTCGACCTTGATCTGATCGGGGAAGATCATTTCGTCCATCGTTCTCTCCTAGCGGGAGTAGTACTCCACGATCAGGTTCGCCGCGATGTTCAGACGCGTTTGGTCCACGCTTGGCGAGGCAATAACCGAGAACGTCATCGCCTCGGAATTCGCCTCAATCCAGGGCGAAACGTCCCGGCTCTTATTCGCCTCGACGATCGCCTTGACTCGGCTTCGGCGGCCCTCTTTCACCGAGACGACATCTCCTCCTCGCAGCATCACCGAAGGGATGTTGGTCGCCCGACCATTCAATGTGAAGTGTCCGTGCGTGATCATCTGACGCGCCTGTTGACGGGATGAAGCGAGCCCCGCGCGATAGACCGCGTTGTCCATGCGGCACTCAAGCAGCGCCAGCAATGCCTCACCGGTGATCCCCTTCTTCCGCTTCGCTTGAGCGACGTAGCTGCGGAACTGGCGCTCACGCACTCCGTAGATGCGTCGGGCCTTTTGCTTCTCCCGAAGGTGGATCTGATACTGGCTCCGTCTCGGACGTCGGCGTCTCGGGCCTTCGCCAGGCGGTTTCGCCTTCCGCGAGAATGGGCAGCTCCGCGAGTAGCAGCGGTCCCCCTTGATGAACAGCTTCTCGCCCTCTCGGCGACACTGTTTGCAGCGAGGACCGGCGTCTCGTCCCATTATCTTCTCCCCCTGCTGTGCGAAACGGGCGTTACGTTCTTGACCTCTTCGACACGAATCCCGGACGCCTTGATCGTCTGGACCACAGACTGCCGCCCCGAGCCTGTTCCCTTAACGCGAATGGCAACCGATCGAATGCCGAACTCCTTCATCTCGCGCGAGAGAGAGTCTGCGGCAATCTGCGCGGCATAGGGCGTTCCTTTTCTGGAACCCTTGTACCCGACGGCTCCCGGACTCTTCCAAGCGATCGGGTTCCCGCTCGGATCTGTCACGGTGATGATCGTGTTGTTGAATGTTGCGTGAATGTGAATCACTGCACGCTCGAGTTTGATGTTCTTCGCCATCCCTACCTCTTCTTCCCGGCCTTCGCCGCCCGCGGACCCTTCCAGGTTCGAGCGTTCGCTCGCGTCCGCTGCCCACGAACCGGGAGCCTCCGTCTGTGTCGACTGCCGCGATGCGAGTTAATGTCCTTCAACCGCTGGATGCTCGAGTGGATCCTCCGCCGGAGATCTCCCTCCACCATGTACTGCTCCACCTCTCGTCGTAGAGAGGCGACCTCGTTCTCCGTGAGATCCTTGACCCGGACGTCAGGGGACATCCCGGTCTTCTCGATGATCTCCGCTGCGCGTTTCTGCCCGATTCCGAAGATGTACGTCAGCGCGATCTCGATCCGTTTGTTGTTCGGAAGATTCACTCCAGCGATTCTTGCCATATGCTGATTCTCCCCCTAGCCCTGGCGCTGCTTGTGCTTCGGGTTCCGGCAAATGACCCTCAGCCGGCCGCTGCGCCGGATCACCTTGCAGTGCGCGCAGATCTTCTTGACGGAGCTTCGTACCTTCATGTTCTCTCCGGGCTGCTTCAGCTCTCTCTGTAGACGATTCGACCCTTCGTCAAGTCGTACGGCGAGAGCTCGACAATGACTCGATCCCCGGTGAGGATTCGGATGTAGTGCTTTCGAATCCGCCCGGAGATGTGGCAGAGAATGACGTGCCCATTGCTCAACTTCACACGAAACGTGGAACCTGGCAGGCTCTCGATCACGTCACCGCGTACGCGGATCACGTCTTTCTTCCCACTTCTCTCGTCAGCCACGCGTGCCCGGACTCACCTCCTTACTCGTCAAGACCTCTACTCCTTCTTCGGTCAATGCGACCGTATGCTCAAAATGAACACTCAGTCCGCCGGAGCCCGTTACAACGGTCCAGCGGTCGTCCTTGACTCTCGTCGGCAGAGCGTCGGTCTTCACCATCGGCTCGATCGCAAGCGTCATACCCCGGCTGAGACGCACGCCTCGGCCAGGAGGACCGTAGTTCGGAATCTGAGGTTCCTCGTGCAACGCTCTTCCGATTCCGTGTCCGACATACTCCCGCACAACGTGAAAACCCGCCTCTTCTACGAAGGACCCGACGGCGTGCGAGACATCGGACAAGCGATTTCCCATTCTAACTTGCTCGATCCCCTTCCACAAGCTCATCTCGCCCACGGCCAGGAGCTTCTGGGCCTCAGGGCCCACCTTGCCAATCGGGATGGTCGTCGCCACGTCGGCGCAGAACCCATTCCGAACAAGACCGATGTCGATCGAGAAAACGTCCCCTTCCTTGAGGCACCGTTCCTCCGTCGGAACCCCGTGCACCACCTCTTCGTTCAGCGATGCGTTGATCGACCCGGGAAACCCTGCAAACTTCGGAAATGCAGGTTCTCCGCCGCTTTCGCGGATTCGTCTCTCTGCGAGGCGATCGAGGTACGCGGTAGTCTGACCGGGAACCGCCTGCTCGCAGAGTTCCCCGAGGATCCCCGCCAGAATGGCCCCGTTCTCGCGCATCACGTCAAGCTCTGCGGCCGTCTTCAACGCGATCATTCCTCGAGGATTCCCGAGATCTGCACGAAGGCCTCGTCGCTGCCCACCCTGCCGTCGATGTCGCGGAGGAGTCCGCGCTCCCGGTAGTAAGCGATCAGCGGGGCCGTGGACGCCTGGTACACGTCGTATCGGTTCTGAATGACGTCTTCGGTGTCGTCGTCCCGCTGAATCAGAGCGCCGCCGCACGCCTCGCAGGTCGCAGGGTCGGCGGGGGGTCGGAAGGATAGGTTGTAGATCCGCCCACACGAAGTGCAGACTCGGCGCGCCGTCAGTCTCGTGACGACCTCGTCGCGAGGTAGATCGATGTTAATGACGACATCGAGCGGACTGATCTTCTCAAGCGCCTCTGCCTGAACGATCGTCCGGGGGAATCCGTCCAAGAGGAACCCTGAACTCGCCTCGGCGATCCGGCCACGGATCATGTCGACGATCACCGCATCCGGCACCAATTCCCCGCGATCCATGAACCCCTTGGCGGTCTCTCCCAGATCGGTCTGCCGTGCGACTTCATCTCGGAGGATATCGCCGGTCGACAAGTGGACGACGTTCAGCTTCTCGACGATCCGTTTCGCCTGAGTCCCCTTCCCGGCCCCAGGGGGGCCGAGGAGCGCCACTCGGCTGAACAGCATTACCCTCTCCTGCCGAGGAGGCGACCGGACTTGGTGAGGCTCTCGTAGTGCCGCATGACCAGATGCGCCTCGATCTGCATCAACGTGTCGATACCCACGCCGACGACAATCAACAGAGACGTTCCTCCAACGAGGAACATGCTCTGCAGGTTACTGATCGACGAGAGAATGAATGGCAGAACGGCGACCGCGGACAGGAAGAGCGCACCGATCAACAGGAGCCTGTTGAGAATGTTGGTGATGTAGTCGGCCGTCGGCCGTCCCGGACGCACGCCAGGGATGAACCCACCCGATTCACGGACGTTCTTGGCAATGTCGTTCGGGTCGAAGACGATCGAACTGTAGAAGAACGTGAAGAAGAAGATCAGCAGCACGTAAATCGTGATGTAGAGCGGGCTTCCGGTCGCGATCAGGTAGACATATCGCTTCAGCGCGGGAATGGCGTTGAAGATCGTCACCGGCAGACTGAGAAGCGCCGACGCAAAGATGACGGGGATGACCCCGCCCTGGTTCACCCGCAGGGGAAGATGCGACGAGTGTCCCCCGTAGATTCGCCGCCCCATCGTCCGCTTGGCGTACTGGATCTGAATCTTTCGCTGACCCTGCTGCACCATCGTCATCCCGGCGATGACAATGATCAAGAGGGCGATGAACGCCAGTCCCCAGAACGGATGCGCAGAACCTGTGCTGATCGCAACCCACATGTCGCGAAGGCTCACCGGGAAGCGGGAGAGAACGCTGACCATGATGATCATACTGATCCCGTTCCCGATTCCGTTCTCGGTGATTCGTTCGCCGAGCCACATCAGGAAGATCGTCCCGGTCGTAATCGACACAATCGAGGTCAAGTAGAACCAGATCGTAGCACCGCCAGGTACGGCACTTTGAATGAGCGACGTCATCGCCGCACCCTGGACAACGGCCAAGCCGACCGTCGCGTATCGCGTGTAGGACGTGATCTTCCGCCGACCTTCTCGCCCCTGCTGCTGAAGCTCCTTCAGTTTCGGGATGACCGATGTCAGAAGACTGAAGATGATCGACGCATTGATGTACGGGGTCACACCAAGGGCAAACAGCGAGAACCGCTGCAGGGCACCGCCGGTGAACATGTTGAGGAAATCGAAGATCCCCCCGCCCTGCTCAGCGAAGAACGTGCGAAGTGCGTCGACGTCGATTCCGGGGACGGTGATGTGCGTGCCCAGCCGAAAGACGATGATTGCACCGAGCGTGAACAGAATCCTCTTGCGGAGCTCAGGAACCTTGAACAGGCTGGCAAACTTCTCCCACATGAGGGCTAGATCACCTCAGCGCTGCCGCCGGCCGCCTCGATCTTCCGCTTCGCGCTATCCGCGAATCGGTGCGCCCGAACGATCAACGGTTTGGTCAGCTCGCCACGACCGAGAATCTTGACCCGAGCCTTCCGGCCCTTGACGAGCTTCATCTGACGCAAGCTCTCAGGGGTCACTTCGTCTCTTTCACCGAATCGAGCGTCGAGCGTGTCAACGTTAACGCACGCATACGCGACTCGGGTGAAGTTCGTGAATCCTCTCTTGGGAAACCGCATCCAGATCGGAGTCTGTCCGCCCTCGAATCCAAGGCGAACGCCGCCGCCGCTTCGCGAGTTTTGCCCCTTGGTCCCGCGCCCGCTCTCGTGTCCACCTCGTCCGGAACCGTAGCCGCGGCCGACGCGCTTCCGGCGATGCGTGCTCCCCTTGGTCGGACGAAGATCCTCAAGCCTCATCGGCTGCCTCCTCGGCTCGTTCTACCCCACGGAGTTCTTCAACCTGTTGCCGACTCCGCAGCCGCGAAAGCCCGTTCAACGTCGCCCGTGACAGCGTCAGCGGATTCGTCGTTCGAATCGCCTTCGTCAACACATCCTGTATTCCCGCGAGCCGACAGATCGCCCCGACGGTGACACCGGCGATCACTCCGGTCCCCCGATAGGCAGGCTTCAGAAGGATCTCGCCGGCCTTGAACTTCCCAATGATCTCGTGGGGGATCGTCTCGCCGTCCATGTTCACTTGGACCAGATTCTTCTTCGCGTCACGAATCGCCTGATGGATTGCCCTCGGGATCTCCCTCGTACTCCCCACGCCGACCCCGACTCGACCCTTCCTGTCGCCGACGACGATCGTCACGCGGAACCGGAGGTTGCGGCCACCCTTGGTGACCTTGCTGACCCTCCGAATATCGATGATCTCGTTTTCGAATTCGTCGTGGCTAATCAAAACCTCAATCCTCCTTCGCGACATGCTTGGGCGAACGCAGAGACCACACCGTGATACAGGTATCCGCTTCGGTCGAAAACGACGGCGCCAATCCCCTTCTCCAACGCCTTCTCAGCGAGCCGCGCACCGAGAGACTTCGCTCCCTCGATGTTCGGGCTGGAGGACGCATCTTGGGCCTCGCGGTCGAGCGTCGATACGTGTACGAGCGTTCGCCCGGTGTCGTCGTCGATGATCTGCGCGTAGAGGTGCCGCAACGACCTGGTGACGCACAGTCGCGGCCGCTCTTCGGTCCCTCGAACGCGCTTCCTGATCCTCCGGTGTCGCTTGATTCGTTCCTGCTTGCGATTCGTCCGTGCCATCTTCTCTCCGATTCCTCTACGCGGCGGTCTGTCCGCCAAGCTTGCCGGCCTTCAGCACAACCTGCTCGTCCTGGTACCGAATCCCTTTTCCGTCGTAGACGTTCGGTTTGCGCAGGGCGCGAATCTTCGCCGCCACGTGACCGACCTGCTGCTTGTTGGCGCCACGCAGAATGATCTGATTCGGGTTCGGTATCTCCGCCTCAACGCCGTCCGGCAATGCGTATTCCTTCGGATCCGAGTATCCGAGATCGAGAACGATCGTCTCGCCCTGAAGACGCGCCCTGTATCCCAGCCCGCGGATAAGCAGGGTCTTCTGCCACAACTCGGAAACCCCCTGGACCATGTTCGCCAACAAACTCCGATAGAGCCCATGGTAGGCCCTGTACGCCTTGCCCTCGCGCCTCCTGGAGACAGTCGCCGTACCATCCTCGATCACGATCTCAACCATGTCAGGTCGATACGCTTGTTCGAGGCGGCCGTGCTTCCCCTCAACGGCGATCAACGACGGCCCGAGCGTCACCTTGACGCCGTCGGGAATCGCCACTGGGACCTTACCAACCTTCGACATCGCTCAAGCCCCCCTACCAGACCTCACAAAGGACTTCTCCGCCGACGCCACGCGCCTCCGCCTCTCTGTCCGACAGGACACCATGAGACGTCGAAAGGATACTGATCCCCATGCCACCCAACGGCTTCGGGATCTCTCCTCTTCCAACGTAGACGCGGCGACTCGGCTTGCTCACCAATTGCAGGGCACTGATCGCTTGTTGCGCTTTCGTACGCTCGCCCTTGTACTTCAGCTCGATCCGCAACTCGGATTGAGGGCTCTGCTCGATCGTCTCATAGCCGTTGATGTAGCCCTCGTCCTGGAGGATGCGCGCGACCGCTTCCTTCAGCTTGGAGTGCGGCATCGTCACCGTCGCGTGAAACCGACTGCTCGCATTGCGAATCCGCGTCAACATATCGCCTATCGGATACGGAATCATCTCTCTCACCAGCTCGCTTTCTTAACGCCCGGGATCTCTCCGCGGTGCGCCATGCTTCGGAAGCACAACCGGCAGATGCCGAAATCCCGGATGTATGCGTGCCTGCGTCCGCACAAGTTGCATCGGTTGTAGGCGCGCGAAGAGAACTTCGGCTCCCGCTTGCTCTTATTGATCAGCGCTTTTCTCGCCATCGTCGCTCCCTACTCGTCGTGGAATGGAAGGCCCAGGCCCTTGAGCAACACGAAGCCCTCTCGATCGGTTCTCGCCGTCGTCACGATGGTGATGTCCATCCCCTGTGTCTTCACGATCTCGTTGTAGCTGACCTCGGGAAACGCCGACTGCTCGCTCAGCCCCAGGGTGTAGTTTCCTCGCCCGTCGAACGCGGACGCGGAGAGTCCTCGGAAGTCGCGAATCCCCGGCAGGACCGCGTTGAACAGGCGATTGAGGAACTCGTATGCCCGATCCCTTCGCAGTGTCACCTTGCATCCGATCGGATCACCGGCCACGAGCTTGAAATCGGAGATCGACTTCTTCGCCTTGGTCACGATGGGCTTCTGACCCGTGATTCTCGCCAGGTTGTTCACCGCGCCTTCCAGCACTCGCGGGTTGTCCTTGTCGCCGACGCCCATGTTGACGACGACCTTCGCGACGTGCGGGACTTCCATCACGTTCGACAACCCGAGCTCCTTCTGGATGCTCGGGGCAATCTCCTGTTCGTACCTCTCCCTGAGCAGCATCACTCGAAGATCTCCCCGCACCGCTTGCAGCGGCGCATCTTCTTGCCATCCGCTTCGCCGACCCCGATCCGAGTCGCAACGTCGCACTCGGGGCAGATCGGCATCACGTCGGATATGTGGATCGTTCCTTCTCGCTTCACGATCCCCGGCTCCCGCATCGATTGCGTCGCTCGCTGGTGTTTGGTGATCATGTGGACGTTCTCGACGATGAGCCGGTCTTTTTCCGGATAGACCATCAGGACCCTGCCGATCTTGCCGCGGTCGTTCCCCGCGATCACCTGAACTCGATCTCCCTTTCGTATTCTCTTCATCTCGCCCCCTAGAGGACCTCGGGCGCCAGCGAGATGATTCTCATCATCTTCTTGTCGCGCAGCTCTCTTGCGACCGGTCCGAAGACACGCGTGCCAATCGGCTCTCCTTGAGGGGTCACGAGGACGATCGCGTTGTCATCAAAACGGATGTGCGTTCCGTCCTTGCGCTGGTGGGATCTGCGCGTACGTACAATCACGCCTCGCACAATCTGACCCTTCTCAATGTCACTCGTCGGCAGCCGCTTCCGAACCGACCCTACGATGATGTCGCCGATCTTTCCTTCCCGGCGATTCGAAGGGCCGAGCACGTTGATGCAGCGCACGATCTTGGCGCCGGAATTGTCGGCCACCTTCAGCATCGTCTGCATCTGAATCATGACTGACCCTCCGCCCGCTCGAGGATTTCCGTCAGCCGCCACCGTTTCATCCGACTCAACGGACGACACTCCTCGATCCGCACGAGATCCCCGACTCCCGCTTCGTCCCGAGGATCGTGCGCATGGAACTTCGCGTGTTGCCTGATGTGCTTCCTGTACTGCATATGAAGGCGGCGCTCTTCGACTCGAACCACGATCGTCCGAGCCATGCGGTCGCTCACGACGCGCCCGACCTTGACCTTCTTCATCTTCCCGCCTCCTGCGCCCTTCTCTGGGCCGCGACCGTCATCACACGAGCGATGTCTCGACGAGTCTTCGCCAGCTCGGCCGTGTTGTCGAGCTCACTGGTCGCTCGCTGGAAGCGAAGGTTGAACATCTTACGCTTCAGCTCCCGCTCCTTGAGATCGAGTTCCTCGACGGACAGCTCCACAAGCTCCCGCGCCTTCATGCCTCTCCTCCGAGGACGTTTCTCCTCTTCAACCGCGTTCTGACCGGCAGCTTGTGGCTCACCAATTTGTGCACGTGCTTCGCCTGATCGTCCTTGATTCCCGAGATCTCGAACAGCACGCGTCCGGGCCGGACGACCGCCACCCAATGATCGACGGGGCCCTTTCCCTTTCCCATACGGGCCTCCGCCGGATGCCTCGTGATCGGCTTGTCCGGAAAGATTCTGATCCAGATCCGAGCGCCACGCTGCGTCGTTCGTGCAATCGTCGTTCGACAGGCCTCAATCTGTGCGCCCGTGATCCACGCGGCGTCCAGCGTCTGGATGCCGTACTCCCCGAAGGCAATCTGGTTCCCGCGCGTCGCCTTCCCTCTTCGCCGGCCGCGATGCGTCTTCCTGTGTTTCGTCCGCTTCGGAAACAGAAGGGCCACGCTAGCTCACCTCGTCTCCACGGCTTCGATGCGGGAACTCCCCACGAAAGACCCAAGCTTTGACGCCGATGTTGCCATACTTCGTCATCGCCTCGACCAATCCGTAGTCGATGTCAGCACGTATCGTCTGCAGCGGGATGCGTCCTTCCTTCATCGTGATCGATCGCGCGATGTCGCCTCCCCCGAGGCGGCCGCTCACCTTGAGCTTCACACCGCCGGCCCCTGCCCCCATCACTCTCCGCATCGCCTCTTTCATCGCTCGCGCGGGGGCGGTTCGATTCTCGATCTGGAGCGCCACATCTTGCGCGACGAGCCGGGCTTCCAGGTCGGGCCGTTCGATCTCTTGGATCGATACCTTCACCAATCGCCCCGTCAGCTCCTCGAGCTTCCGCTGGAGCTTTTCGATCTCACTTCCTCCGCGACCGATGACGATCCCCGGCCTTGCCGACCGAATGATGATCGACACGCGGTCCTCTTTCGACCGCTCGATGTTCACCTCGGCGACCGCGGCTCGGCGATAGCGCTCCGCGATCAGTACCCGGATTCGTCGATCCTCAGCGATGTATTCGGGTGCGAGTTTCGGGTTGAACCAGTTTGAAACCCACTTGCGGTTCACGCCGATCCGGAAGCCGACCGGATGTATCTTCTGCCCCATTACGCACTCTCCCCATCGCCAACGACGATCGTCACGTGGCTCGTCGGACGCCTGATAATGTCCGCGCGACCGTACGCGCGAGGACGCAATCGCCGAAGCGCCCGGCCCATGTCGACCGTCGCCCGCACCACCAATAGGGTGTCGACGTCGACATCGTAGTTGTTCTCCGCGTTGGCAATCGCCGACTCCAGCGTCTTTCGTATCGTCCTCGCCGCCTTCTTGCTCGACAGACGGACGATCTGAAGCGCTTCGTTGACGTTCTTGCCGCGAATCGCGTCGACGACCAATCGCGCCTTACGAGGCGAGATGCGGACGTACTTGGCGACAGCACGAGTTTCCATTCTCACTCCCTACGTCAGACCCGCGGCTCTCTTCTTCTTCATCCCGCCGTGGCCGCGGAACGTCCGCGTCGGCGAGAATTCCCCGAGCTTGTGTCCAACCATGTTTTCGACGACGTACACGGGTACGTGGACCTTCCCGTTGTGTACTTTAATCGTCAGCCCGACCATCTCCGGGGTGATCATCGAAGCCCGCGACCAAGTCACGATCTCGTTGAGATCTCCCCGCTTGGCCTTCCGAATCTTCTCCAGAAGGCTCTCCTTAACGAATGGGCCTTTCTTCGTCGACCTTGGCATAGTCGCTCCCTATCGCCTTCCTTTGCCGGCACGGCGGACGATGAGCGCCGTCGACTTCTTCCGCTTCTTCCGCGTCCGACCGCCCTTGGCCAGCTTCCCCGTCGGCGAAACCTGAGGACGCCCAACGCGTGCACGTCCCTCTCCGCCTCCGTGTGGGTGATCGACGGGATTCATCGCCACACCGCGAACGTGCGGCTTGCGCCCGAGATGCCGGATTCGCCCAGCCTTCCCGTGCTTCACATTCTTGTGATCCGGATTGGAGACCTCGCCCATCGTCGCGCGACACTCCGTCGAGAAGATTCGAACCTCCCCCGAAGGGAGGCGAACGTGCGCACGCTTGCCCTCTTTGCCGATCAGCTTCGCTGACGTTCCGGCAGATCGAGCGATCTTCCCGCCGCTGCGCGGCGAGAACTCGAGGTTATGGACGATGGAACCGAGCGGGATCCGCGAAAGCGGCATCGCATTCCCAACGCGGACTTCTGCGTTCTCGCCGGCCTCAACTGTCGATCCGAGATCGAGGGCCAGCGGCGCGAGGATGTACCGCTTCTCGCCGTCGACGTAATGGAGAAGCGTGATCCATGAAGACCTGTTCGGGTCATACTCGCGCGTCACAACGCGCGCTGGAACTCCATCCTTGTCACGCGCGAAGTCAATCAAACGATAGCGACGCTTGTGGCCACCACCTCGGAATCGGACCGTGATGCGACCTTGGTTATTCCGGCCGCCCTTCTTCGGGAGCGGCCGGAGGAGGCTCTTCTCCGGCGCCACTTGCGAGAGCTCACTGAAGTCAGGGAGTTCCGCATGACGTCGCCCCGGCGATGTCGGCTTGAATCGTTTCAGCGCCATCTTCGGTTAGCCTCCCATGATCTCGATCCGGTCACCCGGAGCGAGTCGCACAATCGCTTTTCGCCAGCGCGCCGTGCGCCCGTGCAGTTGACTCAAGCGCTCCCGACGCGGCTTGCCACTTCGGTTCGCCGTCCAGACTTTCTCCACCTTGACCTTAAACAACTCCTCAACAGCCTTCCGTATCTCGATCTTGTTCGCCCCGAGCGCCACGCGGAATGCGTACTTCCGATCCTCCATCTGCTGCCACGTGTTCTCGGTAAGAATCGGCGAGATGACGATGTCTTCGGCGTGCCTCAGGCGTGCCATCTCTACAACCGCCCCTCTAGCTCTTCGACCGCACCGATCGTCAAAGCGAGGTGCTCGTGGCGAAGGATGTCGTAAACATTGATCCCGGCGCATGCGATGCACTTTGCCCGAGGAAGGTTCCTGAAAGATCTCTGCGTCGCGCGCCCATACTCCGACGTGGCAACAACAACCAGCGTGCTCTCGGAGAGCCCGAGGCGCTCAAGCAGCTCAACAGCGCTCTTTGTCTTGGGTCTGTCGAACGGGATCCGATCGATGAGAACGACGTTTCCGTCGGAGGCTCGATCAGAGAGCGCTGATCGAAGGGCACCCTGGCGCATCTTCCGAGTCAGCTTCGTCGCGTACGAGCGCGGTTTCGGGCCGAAGGTCGTCCCTCCACCTACCCAAATCGGGCTTCTCCTCGAGCCGGCCCTCGCACGGCCGGTCCCCTTCTGGCGCCACGGCTTCCTGCCGCCGCCGCTTACCTCGCCCCGCGTCTTCGTCGAGTGCGTTCCCTGTCGACGATTCGCCAACTGCATTCTCACCGTGCGGTGAAGAAGGTCGGCATTCACTTCGGCTCCGAACAGGCGGTCATCCAAGACGGCAACGTCCGGTTCAGCCGATCCGTCGAATGTGAAGACCTTCGCTTCGGCCGTCATCGCTTGCCGACCTCAAGAATCGTGCCGCGCGTCCCTGGGGTCGCCCCCTTGAGGATCAGCAGATTCCTCTCCGGGTCGACTCGCAGGACCTGCAGCCCTTTGACCGTCACCCGGCGCGCGCCCATGTGTCCGGGAAGCTTCTTTCCCTTCATGACGCGTCCCGGTTTCACGCATGCGCCGACCGATCCCGGCCGACGATGGAAGTGCGATCCGTGAGACGCCGGTCCGCCAGCGAAGTTCCAGCGCTTGACGACACCCTGGAATCCCAATCCTCGTGAGACACCGGACACGCTGACCTTGTCCCCCTCTGCGAAGAACTCCACACCGAGCACGTCTCCCACGCTGTGCTCTTCGGGGTTGTCCACGCGGAGCTCAAACAGGCGCCTGTGCGCCGGGACACCGGCCTTCTTGTACTGCCCGGCCTGTGGTCTCGTCACCTTCGACTCGGCCACCTCACTGTATCCCAGTTGCAGCGCGGCGTAGCCGTCTGCCTCTTCCGTCAGGATCCGGACGACCGTACAAGGCTTCGCCTCAATGATCGTAGCGCCCACAGCACGATCGTCGACGAACACCTGCGTCATGCCGATCTTCTGCGCCAAGAGCCCTCGAGCCATCGTTCGCCAACCTCCGTTTGCTACAGCTTGATTTCGATGTCGATCCCGGTCGGGAGCTCGATGTCCATCAGAGCGTTGATCGTTTCCGAGGTCGGCTCTTTGATGTCCAATAGGCGCGTGTGAATCCGCCGCTCGAAATGCTCCATCGAACGCTTGTCGATGTGCGGTGAGCGGAGAACCGTGTAGATCCGCCGCTCGGTCGGAAGCGGAATCGGTCCGGAGATCTTCGCTCGAGACTCCTTGGCCGAATCCACAATCTTCCGAATCGAACTGTCGACGAGCTCGTGATCGTACCCACGCAGCTTGATCCGTATCTTTTCCCTTGCCATCGTTTAGTACCCTCTACTCTTGATAATCTTTTCCTGCAGTCCCTCCGGGACCCTGTCGTACCGAACCACACGCAAGGAGTACGTAGCCCTCCCCTGCGTTAGAGAACGCAGCCGCGTGGCGTACCCGAACGTCTCAGCCAACGGCACCGCAACCGAGAGAATCTGAACCGTCTCTCGTGACTGGAGTTCGCTGATCTCCCCGCGCCTGCGAGCCAGGTCCTCCATCACCTCACCCAGATACTCTGCCGGCGTTATCACCTCGCCCTCCATGATCGGCTCCAGAAGGCCAAACACCGCCCGGGCGTACGCTTTGTGCAACGCCGCTGACGACGCCGCACGAAACGCAAGCTCCGACGAGTCTACTGGGTGAAAGGATCCACCGATCACGGTGGCTCCGATATCGGCGAGAGGATAACCGGCCAACGGACCGTTTGTCAATGTCCCTCGAAGCGTGCTCTCTACCGCACTTCGGTACTGTTTCGGAACCTCGTCGTCCTTCGCAGTGCAATCGAACTGAAACCCGCTTCCCCTCGGCAGTGGCTCCAGTCGGATGACGACGTGCCCGTATTGCCCGCGCCCGCTGACCTGTTTGACGAACCTCTCCTCCACATCCAGCGACTCGCACAGGGTTTCCTGATACGCAACCTGAGGCTGGCCGACGTGCGCGTGCATCCCGAACTCCTCACGAAGTCGCCGAACAAGAACCTCAAGATGGAGCTCTCCCATTCCTCCGAGGATCGTCTGATTCGTGGTCTCGTCCGTTTGGATCCGGAATGTCGGGTCCTCTTGCGCCAGCTTGCGCAACCCCTCGAGAAGCTCTCCGAACTCCGCCTCGGAGCGAGGCTCGACGGCCACGAAGACAACCGGCTCAGGAAACTCGATCTTCTCCAACAGGATCGGGTCGGACTTGTCGCAGAGCGTGTCGCCTGTGGAGATCTCTTGGGACCCGACGATCGCCACGATGTCCCCGGCTTGTGTCCGCTCGAGCGGCTCGCGTCGATTCGCGTGCATCCGGAAGATCTTCGTCACTCTCAAACCCTTGTCCACCGACGCGTTGAGGACGTGTCCGCCTGCCTCCAGCGACCCCGAGTAGACACGCACGAAAACGAGGCGCCCGGCATAGCGATCTCCTGCGACCTTGAATGCAAGCGCGGAGAAAGGCTCCTCCGGATCGGCTCTCCTCACTTTGTCACCGTCAACCCCTCGGATCGGCGGAACGTCAAGCGGGGAAGGGAGGTACCGAACGACTGCGTCGAGCAGCGGCTGCACTCCGACGTTCTGAAACGCCGAACCTCCGAGAACCGGTACCAGCTCACCCGCCACGCACCCGCGACGCAGTCCATCGTGGAAGAGACGCGGTCCGACCTCCTGCCCGTGAACGAATCGCTCCATCACGTCATCGTCAACCTCAGCGATCCGCTCAATTGCCAGTTCCCGATGACTTTCGGCGCTGTCCAGGAGTTCCGGTGGAATGGCGCTCCTCTCGATCACGGCGCCCAGCGACTCGCAGTCCCAAGTGAGGTACTCGCGCTCTACCAGGTTGACCAGACCAAGGAGGCACCTGTCGTCATTCCTGTGCGGGATGCAGAGTGGTACGGCGCGAGCGCCGAGCCGCTCCTCAATCATTGCCACGGTCTCCTCGAAGCCCGACTCTGCACGGTCGAGTTTGTTGACGAAGGCGATCCGGGGGATCCGGTACCGGTCGGCCTGACGCCAGACGGTCTCCGATTGCGACTCGACCATTTCCACCCCGGAGAAGATCACGATTCCCCCATCGAGGATACGAAGAGAGCGCTCGACCTCCGCGGTGAAGTCGACGTGGCCGGGTGTGTCGATGATGTTGATGGCGTGATCCGACCAGTCACAACTGGTCGCCGCCGACGTGATGGTGATCCCACGTTCGCGTTCCTGGGTCATCCAGTCCATCTCGGTGTCGCCGTCATGGACTTCGCCCATTCTGTGGATCTGACCGGTGTAGAAGAGAATCCGCTCCGTCGTCGTCGTCTTCCCGGCATCGATGTGCGCCATGATTCCGATGTTGCGCACGCGCTGCAGATTCACCGGATCAGACGTAGCCATGGGCTCCTCGCTTCTGCGGCTCTAGGGAAACGCGAGCAGACGAGAACCTGGAAGATAAGACGGACTACCAGCGGTAGTGAGCGAACGCTTTGTTCGCCTCCGCCATGCGGTGAGAATCGATCCTCTTGTTGTAGGCCTTGCCCTCTCTCTTGGCGGCATCGAGGATTTCCCCCGCCAGTCTCAGCGCCATGGTGTGCTCGCCACGGGCACGCGACGCAGTAACGATCCATCGCAGGGCAAGAGCAATCTGTCGGTCAGGCGGAACCTCGTAAGGCACTTGGTAGTTCGCGCCACCGACGCGGCGCGTGCGAACCTCGAGTCGAGGAGAGCAGTTGCCGATCGCCTCGTTGAACGTTTCGAGAGCTGGTGTCTCGCTCCGCTCGTCAATCTGCTCGAGAGCCCCGTAGACGATCCGCTCTGCGATCGCCTTCTTCCCATCGAGCATTACGTAGTTCACCAGCTTCGCCAGCAGCTTGCTGCTGTGGCGAATGTCGGGACTCACGTCTCGGCCCGGTATCTTCATCTGTCTCCTCGCCTACTTCTTCGCCCCGTACTTCGAACGTCCCTGCCGCCGCCCTTCCACGCCTTCAGCGTCGAGTGTCCCACGCACGATGTGGTAGCGGACGCCTGGCAGGTCCTTGACACGTCCTCCTCGCACCAAGACCATCGAGTGCTCCTGCAGGCTGTGCCCCTCGCCTCCGATGTAGGCGGTCACTTCTTTCCCGTTGCTCAGCCTGACGCGCGCTACCTTCCGAAGCGCGGAATTCGGCTTCTTCGGAGTCCGAGTGTATACCCGAGTGCAGACACCGCGACGCTGCGGACAGGAGTCGAGCTGCGGCGCCTTTCTCTTCTTCTTCTTCGCTTTCCGTCCTAGACGGATCAACTGGTTGATCGTTGGCATCTTGTCTCCCCAGAATCGCGGCCGATTATAGATACCGCTTCTCTCGCCTTCAACTCGCCTCAACGGTCTCTTCGATCGGGACGCGTCCGACCAGATCGACACCCTCGACCGCATCGAGATCATCCTCAACTCCTTCGAGGCCTCCAGGAACGGAGAAGCCCGTTCCCGCGGGAATTCTCTTGCCGACGATGATGCTCGGCTTCAGACCACCGAGCTCATCTACCTCGCCGCGCAGAGCGGCCTCAGCGAGGACCTTGGTCGTTCGCTGGAAGGAGGCAGCGGACAACCAGCCCTTCGTCTGCAAAGCCGCTTTGGAGATCCGTAGAAGCTCGCGCTCCCCGTCCGGTAGGAGCTTCTCAACGAGAAGAAGCTCCTCCGAGTCGTCCCCATGCTGAATGCGTACGCTCGCGAGTCCCATCTTGCGCGCCCCGGCGATCACTTCTTCCGTCAGCAACTCCCCGGCGGATGCAAGTAGATGACCTGCTGCCACGACGTCCTCCGCCACCTTGACCCCAATTGCCTCTCTGCGAGCTCGTTCCACCTCTTCATTCTCCTCGGCAAGCCTTCTCACTTCGTGCCGGAACTCCTCCAACGGCACAAGATCGCCGAGGAGGAAACGGGAATCACCCCGGTCGACGACCCGTACGTTGTTCAGGATCTGACGGATGATCACCTCGAGGTGCTTGTCGTTGATGTCCACGCCCTGCTGCTTGTAGACCTTGTGGATCTCGTTCAGGAAGTACTCTCTCGTCTTGTGTACCCCCGCCTCGTCGAGCAGGGTGAGTGGCGCAACGGCGCCCTTGGTCAGTGGATCGCCCTTCTCCAGTTTCTCGCCCACCCGGACCGTCACGGCCTTGTCGATCTTGACACTGCTCTTCGGCCTCAGTTTCACGACGGTGACCTCGTCCTTCGTCTCGATCGACTCGACGATCACGGTACCAGTATGCGAAATCTCAAGCTGAACAAGTCGTTCTCCCGACTTGACGGTGCCACCGTGGTCGCCAATGAAACTTACATCGGAGGTCAGAGGAATCCGCAGACCCCCTCCGTCGGGGTTGTAGACGAGAACGTAGTCGTCCAGCACTTCCGCTCTTCCATCGTTCTCGGCTGCCACGAAGATCGGCTTCGAGCGAGATGTGAGCTGCGTCCCGGCGGAGACCTTGTCGCCTGACTCAACCATCAACCTGGCGCCGAACGGTATGCGATGCTCGATGAAACTCCCGTCGTCCCCGACAAGCTGGAATAGACGCTCGTCCTCTTCCGAGATCTGAACTATCCCACGATGCTCGGCAACCATCGGCTCAATGTTGAACCGGTTCGACAGCGCGTCGCCAGTCGAGATCTTCTTGCCCGTCTTTACCGCCGGCGCCGCGTTCGCAGGGATGGCATACGATCGATCCCCCGACGTCGTGTCGAGGAGAAGCATGTCTCTTCGCCCGTCCGATTCGATAACGTATACCTCACCTGCACATGGGCTGCTCCGATCGATCAGGGTTTCGACGTCGATCTCCTCACCCTCGACCACCTCGTCACGAACAAGTGCGGCGGGCAGGATTGCAGTCCTCGACTCGCCGGTGATCTCGACGCGGTCTCCAGCTGTCGCGGTCGAGGAGATGTCTGTCACGTAACCATCGAGAGGAGAGATCCCAGCCTCGCCGCCCTTCGTCGTCTTCCGAGCCTCGAACAGCTCTTCGGCGCGCGGGAGACCCTGCGTGATGTCTTCGCCGGCGACGCCACCGGTGTGAAAGGTTCGCATCGTCAGCTGGGTCCCTGGCTCTCCAATCGACTGAGCGGCGATCACGCCAACGGCCGTTCCCAGCTGGACCGGTTGGTGGTTGCTCATGTCGAAGCCATAGCAGAACTGGCAGATCCCGCCAACCGTCTCGCACAACATGGCGGAGCGGATGATGATCCTGGGGCGAACACGAACCGTCGTGATCTTGGCCGCCTTGAGCGCATCCAAGAGCAGAGGTGCGATCGTTTCGTCCGCCTTGACCAGAACGCGTCCCGACTTCGGATCCGCGACGTCCTCGATGCTCTTCGTGCCGATCAGGCGCTCGCGCTGAGCCGGACTCTTGAGAGGAAGCTCACACTCCAGCTGGCTGAGATGCGAAGCGATCTCGCGCGTGATCCACTGATTCGCCTCGACGAGAATCTCTCCGCTTCCCGGATCGACGATCGGTTGCGCCGCCACTCGACCGTACACCCGATCCTCGATCGACTCCATGACCTCGGTCCTGCTGAATCGAAGAGGCGAGATCTCCGAGCCCTGCGTCGTTCCGCAGTCGACCTCGAGGATCATGGTGTCCGAAGAGGCGTCGACGAGTCTCCGCGTGAGGTATCCCGAGTCGGCTGTCTTGAGCGCCGTGTCGGCGGCTCCCTTTCGTCCGCCGTGGGTGGAAATGAAGTACTCCAACATGTCCAACCCTTCGCGGAAATTCGAGATGACGGGGCGTTCGATGATCTCGCCCGAAGGTCCGGCCATCGGACCCCGCATGCCGCACAGCTGCTTCACCTGGTCCGGGCCGCCACGAGCCCCGGACGTCACCATGCCGTAGACGGGGTTGAATTTGTGGCTCCGGAGATTCTGCATCGTGACATCCTCGACATCGTCGACCGTTCGACGCCAGATCCGGATCACGGCGTTCTGACGCTCTTCCTCCGTTGCCAACCCCATCCTGAACATCGTCTCGATCCGCTGCACAGCGGCGAGCGACTCTCGGATAATCTCCTCTTTCTCTTCCGGAATCAGGCAGTCTTTCAAGGAGATCGTGAGGCCGGCCTGCGTCGCATATTTGAATCCGAGATCCTTCAGGTTGTCGAGGACCACGGCCGTTCTTTCCCAGCCGAACTTGTGGTAACTCTGCATCACCAGTCGCTTGATCGCACGACGGTCGAGGACGTTGCCGTAGTCCCGAATCTCCTCGGGAAAGGCGAGATTCAGCTCCGCTCGACCGAGAGTTGTCTCGATCAGCTTCCCGTCAACGCGAATCCGAACAGGGCTGTGGAGGCCAAGGACGCCCTCCTCGCAAGCACGACGCGCCTCGTCGATGTCGCGGAACGCTTTCCCTGCTCCCGCCCCGTCAGTCTCCTCGAGCGTCAGGTAGTAGTACGCATAGACCGGGTCCTGCGATGGAAGGCTTAGCGGCTCTCCGCTCGCCGGAGACAGGATGTTCCGCGGGGCGGCCATCAGCTCGCGAGCCTCCCGGATTGCCTCCGGGGAGAGAGGAAGGTGTACGGCCATCTGATCTCCATCGAAGTCGGCGTTGTACGGCGAACAGACGAGCGGATGGATGTGGATCGCCTCGCCGTCGACGAGCACAGGTTCGAACGCCTGCATCGAGAGCCGATGAAGCGTCGGCGCACGATTCAGCAGGACGGGGTGATCCTTGATCAGCTTGTCGAGGATGTCCCACACCTCCGGCATTTCGCCCACCAGCGCTCGATTCTTGATCTCGTCAAAGTCGGAGAATGTCGTCGTCTCGAGATAATGCAGGATGAACGGCTTGAACAGCTCGAGGGCCATCTTCTTCGGAAGTCCGCACTGATGAAGACGAAGTTTCGGGTCGACGACGATCACGGCTCGCCCTGAGTAGTCGACACGTCGCCCAAGAAGGTTCCGACGGAGACGGCCGTGCTTCCCGTGGATTCGCTCTGACAGAGACTTGAGCGGGCGGTTGTCGCGGCCGCGGATCGGGCTCTCTTTCTTCTCGTTGTGGATCAGTGCATCGACCGCTTCCTGGAGCATCCGGCGTTCGTTCCGCAGAATGACCTCCGGAGCCCCCATGTCGATAAGCTTCTTCAGCCGGTTGTTCCGGTTGATGATTCGACGGTACAGGTCGTTGAGGTCCGTCGTTGCAAACTTCCCGCCCTCTAACTGAATCATCGGACGCAGATCCGGCGGCAGGACAGGAATCACATCGAGGACCATGTCCTGAGCGTTATTCCCCGAGGAAATGAGTTGATCGACCACTTCAAGTCGTCTCACGATGCGCCGCTTGTTCCCGACGGCCGTCTCTCGTCGTAGCTGCTCGGTCAGAACACGGTGGAGCTCATTCATGTCGAGCACTTCGAGGAGCCCCTTGATCCCGGCAGCCCCGGTCGCTGCAATGAACCCGGACGGATAAATCCGCTCGTAGGCTCGCATTTCGAGATTCGTCAATCGATCCCCAATCTCGAGGGGCACATCTGGATCCTTGAGTCGGGTCACGATAAAGACGAGACTGTCAAGGATCTCGCGATCAAGGTCCTCTCCCTTGACCGCCGGGCCGTAGCGATCGACGAGCATCTCGAACGCCGTCTTTGAGCACAGCTCGTCCACGGGACGTTCCACGATGACAGCGCCCGCCGCGATGTCATCCCCGTCTTCAATGAGGAGGTCGACGTCGCCGACAAGCGGATACTCCTGCGACCCGATCACGACGGACCGGAACTTCTCTCCGTTGGTGAGCTGGCGATCCTCGATCGTCGCGCGCCCTTCCTCCTCAGCGAGCACCCGAGGAGCAGCCTCGACGAAGTAGGCAGGCTCGACCTCAAACGCGAACGCGCTCCCGAGGACCTCAACTTCTGAAGCGTAGAGAGTCTCTCCCGGACGCACGTCCTTGCACTCGGAAGAGGTCACCATGTAGAGCGCTTGCTCCATCGGCTCAGTCTCGTAGTAGGCGATCCGCTGAAGCTCCCTCTTCTTCAGGCCGAGAAGCCGGCTGAGAAGGCTCGAAACTCCCTTTAGGAACCAGAAATGGACGACCGGGCTCGCCAGCTGGATGTGCGCCATGTTGACGCGCCTCACCGACGAGTCGGTCACAAGAACGTGGCACTTTTCGCACGTGATGCCTTCGTACTTCTTCCCCTTGTACTTCCCGCATGCGCACTCGTAGTCGTTCGCCGGGCCGAAGATCTCCTCGGCGTACAGTCCTCCTCGCTCCGCGCGGTGCGTTCGGTAATTGATCGTCTCGGACTCGGTAACTTCTCCGTGAGACCACCCGAGAATCACAGACGGTGGCGCGAGCTGCAGCTTCACGCTCTTGATGTCATCGCCAGAAATCACTTACCTCACCTCGCCTTGGGAGCAACAGAACTCCTGATCAACCGACGCACAAGAGGCCCAAAACAGGCCGCCTCGCTTCACACTCCTCTGAACCCAACAGGACGCTCTAACCCTCGCATCGATGAGCTTTCGTGATCGTCGCAGCCTCGTCTCCACCGTCCTCCATCGCCCTGCGGTCGTTGTTGCTTTCGCCCTTGGCGACTCTCTCTTCCCTGCTGCGTCAGTCGGTTGGAAAGAACCCACTTCCCTCATGGATCCCGCCGAAGCGCGTGAGGAATCGCTCCGTTCCGCGCCTGCCGCACTGCGGCGAGTGTCCTGATCCTCGCTTCCGTTCTCATTACGGCGAAGCGCGCGGTACCGCTTCCCGAAACCCTCACGATGAGGCGATGCAAAAGCACACCACCCCCTTCTACCCTCACTCGGGGTCGTCACCTGTCTCTCTCTGATAGGGATTGGGTCTGAATCCGGTCGTAGACCCTTCCTTAGCTTGCTCCAAGCAATCTTACCGACCGACTAGTATACTGCGAACGCCAGCTGCTTCAACCGACCGATATCGCCCGATCATTCAGTGGGACAACGTCGATCCCGTCGACAAGCGCAATCTCTGCGCAGGAGGCGAACGGCACCACATTCATGAGCAGTCTCTCGTTCTCGTTCTCAAATCTGTAGTAGATCGGAGTCGCCGTCTCCCCCTCGCAACCTAGGTGCGTCGCCGTGATTCGCGCCGCCAGTCTAATCACGTTGTCCTTGCTTCGCTCGCGTCTCGCATCCCAGCGCGTTCTCACAAGGGTCATCGGTCCGTGTGGAGCAGCCGGATACACTCGCAGGTCCTGCGGAAGGAAGAGATTCTGTAGCTCTCGCTTTTCCTGCTCATCAACAGCGACGACGACCTTCGCATCCGGCCGGACTTCGTAGTACAAGGGGAAATCGAGCAACCGCAGCTCGTTCAGCGTGAACCCCTTCTCGTGGAACAGGTGCGCCACACGATCCCCGAACCCCGGCAACGTCAGCTTGCACCGATTTCGAGACGTCATCGGGTCCCGAGACTCCATTCCCAGTTCTTCGGCCAGTTTTCGCAGTCTCTCCGGAGCCATGCAGTATGACTTCCGGCCGTTCGAGAGCTTGGTCCAACTCGCGAGATCGCTTGCGCCATCCATTGGGCCTTTGGAGCAGAGCGGGCGAAGGATCCGGTCCGTCAAGCCAAGGCTGCCGGCCATTCCGGCCATCTCCCTTCCGCCGACGCCGTGCTGTCCCAGCGTTTCGCCGGTGACCAGGAAGTCCGAACCGGTTCGTTCCATGTAGCGGAGCGCTCTGGTCATAAGAAGCCGGCGACAATTCACACAACTGCGAGAGAGACTGAACGAATCACCGCAAGCCGGATCGACCACCCCCACGTACTCCCTCTTCAGAGACTGTGTTCGGAAAGGAACCCCCGGCCACTCATCCTTCACAAGTTGCCGGAGATCCTCTGGCTCCCTGGCAAAAGGAGAACGGAAGTGCAGAAGACATACACTCTCGACCTCCGGGTGTATCTCCGTCAAGCGCGTTGCCACTCGACTTGCCAGGCTCCCGGAGAACAGCGACAGAACCTTAACCACTCCCTAACCCCGATCCCCCCGACTCGCTATCTACGCGGCTCAATCAGCCCATAGTTCCCGTCGCGCCGATGGTAGATGATGCCCACTTCGTCCGTCTCCGCATCGATGAAGACCAAGAAATCCTTCTCGACCGCATCGAGCTGCAGTGCAGCCTCCTCCGCGGTCATCGGCTTGTGGAAGTACGTCTCCGTTCGGAGGATCTGCTTCTCCGCAATAGGCTGGTCCGCCCCTTCCTCCGAGCGAACTCCGCTTCCACCGCGGCCCTTCACCTCATGGAGCTGATCCTTGAACTTCATGAGTTGTCGCTTGAGTCGATCTACTCCCCGGTCAATCGACGCGTACATGTCGGTCGACTCCTCGCGCGCGGTGATCAGTTTCTTGTTGGTGAGGTGTGCGTGAAAATCGGCGATCTGCCGCTGTTTCTCAACAGAGAGAACGACGTCGACGCTGACGATCCGATCGAAGTACCGCTCGAGTGCTTCTGTCTTCTCTACTACGTACGACCTCAACGACCCACTGGCGTCGGTGTGCCGCTCAGCGATCTTGATCTTCATCCAGGCCCCTTCCAACGAAACTGTAGCAGAAAAGGAGAAAGCGGTCAATCGAGGGGTGCTTGGAATGCCCTAGGAGTGCAGGATGCTGCCCACCTAGATCGCCGCCACAGCAGAGAGACGTTGCTGCAGGTGCTGCGTCACCGCATGAAGGCCGTCCATGCCGATGTCGGGCTGGTAGATGCCGAATTCCCTTTGGACGAACGACTTGACGCAGCTCCGGTAGTGCATCCCGTCTGTACGGCGCTCCCTCGTGATCAGGCCCTCATCCAGGAAATCGCGTGGAGGCTCGTCATCGATCAAGCCCTTCGCGCAGTCGGTCCACGCGGCAAGTTGGTCGACCGTGTACGTTCCCGGAGCTCTCCCGACCAGAAACGCTAGGAGTCGTCTTTGTAGGAGGTCTTTCTTCGCGACGCGGGAAACCAAGCGATCGATGTGGCGCAAGACGGCCGGAGGAAGCTCCTCTCGCTCATCTTCAACGCCCCCGGTGATGTCAATCACGGGGGAGTCAAGCCCCTCTTCGTTCCCACTGATAAGTCCCAGTGGCTGCGGTACCTGGCTCGCGGCGTCTCGCGACTCGCTGGCGGCGCTTCGTGTGACGATCGCTGGCCTCTCCCCGTCGACGCTGGATTCGCACGCGTCTGCGGTTCCCGGGACATCGAAGCGGATGTATCCAAGAGTCCGTGCGACGTCTTCGAGTCCCGAGATCGCATGATCCCGCTTCGCAAGCTCCTCCTCCAGCCGTTCGATCTTCCCTTCGAGTTCCTGCAACTGGGTCTTCTTCCGCTTCCCGCCGCGCGCGCGCTCGATCGCCTCGATAATCGACGCGCTCACTTGTTTCAGCATCGGCGATGCCACGGCCTCCAGCGATGGCGTGAACCCCGCGTGGAAGGTTGACCGCTCCCGTACGTAGATCGGCAGGATCGACTCCCCATTGAGGTAGATGCAGTCGCCCGTGTCCAGAGAGCCGATGATTTCCTTCACTTCGCTCTTCCGCCACGGCAGGAGTTCGCCGTAGACGCGCATGTCGACCTCATGGACGACGCGGTGGAGAAACAGGATGCCGGCCTGACTCAGCACGTCTTTCTCAACCTTCGCGCTTCTTTGAGAGACGATGATCCCTCCGAGGCCGCGTTTCCTGCCACGTAGGGCAATCCGTGCGATCATCTCTTTGAGCTCGGTTTTCACGCTCTGCGGGATGAACTCATGCGCTTCCTCAATCCCAATGATGTAGGGACGACGGAGCCGACCCGCCAAGTTCCAGAGGCTCGACAGATACGCCTTGAGAACCTCTGTCCGTTCCTCCGAGAGGAACCCGCTCAGATCAAGGACGACCGGGACATTCTGTTCCATGCTCACTTGAGCGATCTCACCGGCGCTGTCCGCGTCGATCTCGATCTCGACGCCCTCGCCTGTTCCGACGACGAGAACCTCGTAGCTCTCTTTCAGGCCGAAGTACTCGCCCTCGATGTCGACAATCGACATCGGGTAGTTGTTTCTCAGAAGCTCCTCAAAGATGACACCCGCAGTGTTCGACTTCCCCGATCCGCGAATCCCGAGGATGGCAATGCATTGCCCGATGATCTGCTCGAGATCCAGATCGAGATCTTGACTTATGTTGAGTGCTGTCCCCATAGCTCGGTCGGAGGCGGTCGCTTCCCTTCCCAAACCCTCCTGAAACCCCGAGCAGAGGCTACTCCAGCCGAAGCCAGGTTCGCCAGGGCGCGTGTCCCCTTACGCGCCGTCGTTGTTCCCCTCTCGGTCCAAGTCGATCGCGGAGCGCGCGACGTCGATCGCTTCCTCCCGCGTAGTGATTTCCCCAGCGAGAATGCGATCGTGCAGATCGGCCAACACGCGGCCGAGTGACGGGCCGGGGGAAAGACCGAGATCGATCAGCACGTTCCCATCAATCAACTCCCTCGCCTGTTTCATCCCGCACACCACGTCGATGTGCTCCGCCACACGCAACGTCTCATGCAGGACCGGCGCCCACCCCGTTGAGCGATGCGCGCTCGCCTCGCAATCAGCGACGAGGACTTGAAGCAGATCGAAGAAGACTGGGTATCGCGTCGCCAGCCCATCTTCGTCGTGGCGCTCGCCCGTGCTGACGAAGCGAACCTGCTTCCCTCGCCCCATCTCCGGCAGCGCGGCGATTCGCATGTGGTTCTTCACCAAGAAGGCCAACCTGGCAATCTCTTCGCGGCTCATTCGGAGGCGTGCCCCGATGTTCCGAACCATCCGGGCGCCGATTGCGCAGTGCCCGCCCATGTTCGCTCCGTCGCTTCTCCTCAGGGCGATCGGCTTCCCGACATCGTGAAGGAGAACCGCTAACTTCACGATCGGATCCCTGACAAACCTGTCGGCCATCCGGACGGCTTCAAGCGTGTGGACGAAGACGTCCCCTTCAGGGTGATAGACCTCCGGCTGGGGAACGCCCTTGGCCATCGTCAATTCCGGCAGGACCTGCTGGAGGAGTCCCAGCTCGTCCAAGAGGGTGAAACCTCTCGCCGCCTGGGAAGTGGAGAGAATCCCCAGCAGCTCGTCACGGATCCGCTCCTGTGAGATCGAGAGAATCTGTGCCGCGCCTTCGGCGATCGCCGATGACGTCTCCCCGTCGAGCGAGCCATCGATCTGACAGACGAACCGCACGGCCCGCAGCAGGCGAAGGTAGTCCTCGCGAAACCGGGTCCGTGGGTCCCCGATCGCGCGGACTCGCTTGGCAACGAGATCCTCTATCCCTCCCACCAGATCGATCACGTCGCCGAGAGCGGTCGCCGCGAGGCCGTTGATCGTAAGATCCCGGCGTCCGACATCGCCTTCAAGCTCGCGAACCAGATCGACGCGGCCCGGCCAGCGGCCGTCGTACTCGCCCTCGACACGGAACGATGCAACCTCGTACGAGCGTCCTCCAGGCCCCACAACGACGAGCACGCCGAACTCCTCGCCCACAGTGACGATCGGGCAATCCGGGAAGAGCTTCCGAACCTCGGCCGGAACAGCGGACGTGGCGATGTCTATGTCGTCAGGAGGAAAGGAGACATCACGCCCCAAGGCAAGCTGTAGGCCATCCCGCACAACTCCGCCGATGAAGTAGGCGTCATGCCCCCCGTCGTGCAACCGCTTGAGGATCGTGCTGGCGAACGGGTGCCTCCGAAACACGGCTTCAACGTCGATCCGATCCGTCTGCATTTCGAGTCTGACTATACCGACCCCGTCTGAACGCCCGCAAACGGTCGTCCGACACTTGCGCAAGCCGCCCTCCGCCGTGACGTGAGGCCGTCGTGAGTCGCCCCCCTACAGTACGGAGCCGAAACGCGAGGGGCAAACGGCTGGCCTAGCAGGAACCGACCGGCGGCGTGTGCGCTACGGCTCTTGATCATCTCCGCGGTCAGGGTGCGTGGAAGCATCGTTGGCTCGGATGATCTCCTCCAACCGCATCGCGCGTTCGACGGTTTCGTCGATCTCGAACCTCAGCTCGGGCGTGTGTCGCAGGTCAAGACGCTCAGCGAGCAAGCTGCGGTAGAATCCGCGATCGTGCTCAAGCGCTCTCTCGAGTTCTGCCCTGTCGATCGTGGCTCCCGCGGCCACGAAGACCCTCGCGTACCGCGCGTCTGGGGAGAGTCGCACGTCCATCACCGTCGGGAATGCAGCTTGGACGATGGGGTCTCTGCTCTCGAACTCGACAATCGCCGCGAGCTCTCGCTGTAGATCCTCACGCAAGCGCGCACGACGTCGCCGGTTCATAGGATCTCGATTGCCGACTCTGCAACTTCGTAGTCGGCCTTGTGTTCGAACCGATCCGCAGCGCGGCGCAACGCGGAGTCGGTGAAACGCGCGTCGGCAGACACGTGGGCGACACGGATCGTGAGATGGGAGAGCCCAGCTTGATCGGGGATTTCACACACTGCGAATGCAGGCCCTAGTCGGTGAACGTCTGCGAGGATCCGTTTCACGATTGAACGCCTCGCCTTCAGAGTGTCGACCGCGTACAACCGAAACGAGAGGGTGAGCAAGCCAGCCTTCATTGCACCGTCGCTCAGGGCTCGACCTCATCCAGCTGGAAGACGACGAGACGATCGCCGACCTGAACGTCGTCGAAGTCCCGAATCCGAATTCCGCACTCCCGGCCAGACTCCACTTCGCGCACGTCATCCTCGAAGCGTCGCAGGGATGCAATTTCCCCGACGAACACCTCCTCGTCAGCGCGAACTACGCGTATCTTCCCGCTACGTGCAATCCTGCCATCGACGACGGCACACCCGGCGACGATCCCGGTCGGGACTTTGAACGTGTCGCGCACCTCGGCGACTCCGAGCTGCGATTCGACGTACGTCGGGCCGAGCGCACGCTTGAGAATCTTCTCCAGCTCGGCGATCAGGTCGTAGATCACGTCGTAGGTAAGAACCGAGACCCCTTCTCGCTCGGCGAGCCGTGAAGCCTTCGCGTCGGCCTTCACGCCAAACCCGATGACTGGGCACCCGTCGGTCACGGTCGATGCGAGGATCACGTCGCTCTCCGAGATCGGTCCAACGCCAGTGAGAAGCACATCGATCTCAACGCTCTCGGGTTCGAGCCCCGCGATCTCTCGACGAGCCGCCTCGAGCGCTCCGGTCGTCGCGGCCTTGAGGATCAACTGCACCTTGTGAACCTCCTCGGCTTCGCCGAAGAAATCCTCAAGGGTCATCGGACGGGGAGCCTGCCGCGTTCTCGTCTCTCCCGCCGTCCCGACGACAGCTCGACGAGCTGCGGTCTGGCTTTCGGCCACAACGATCTCGGTCCCCACGGGAGGCACGTCGCTGAACCCGAGGATCTCTACGGCATCCCCCGGCTTCGCTTCGCTGACTCGGTTGCGGGCTCCGTCCAGCAACGCCTTGACGCGCCCGTACGTCGATCCGGCAACGATCCAATCCTTTTCGCGAAGCGTCCCGTCCTTGACGATCGCCGTCGCGACAGGCCCGCGGCCGGGTGAGATGTGACTCTCGATCACCACCGCATCAATCGGCCCGTTCGGATCGCCACGAAGGTCCTCCATGTCAGCGACGAGAAGGATCATCTCGAGCAGATCCTCAATGTTCTGGTTCTGAAGTGCGGAAACTTCCACTGTAATCGTTTCGCCGCCCCACGTTTCAGGAGTGAGTCCGCGCTGAGCAAGATCGTTCATCACCTTCGGGAGATCGGCATTCGACTTATCGATCTTGTTAATCGCCACGATCATCGGGACACCGGCGGCCTTGATGTGGTCGATCGCTTCGGCCGTCTGTGCCATGACACCATCGTCGGCCGCGACGACGAGGATCGCGATGTCGGTCACCTGCGCACCGCGAGCGCGCATTCCAGTGAACGCCTTGTGGCCAGGCGTATCGACGAACGTGATCCTCCGTCCGCCCAGGTCGGCCTGATATGCCGCGATTCCCTGCGTAATACCGCCTGCTTCTCCCTCGGCGAGATGGGATTCCCGTATCGCGTCGAGCAGTGTCGTCTTGCCGTGATCGATGTGGCCGAGGACCGAGACGACTGGCGGCCGCGGATCACCGTGACTCGGGCGCTTCTTTCTGACGGGTGCCGGCTTCTCGTCTGGTACGGCGGCGCCCTCGGCTGCCGGCTCTTGCGCCGCAGGTTCAGGCGTCGCCTCGTCCTGGTGAAAGTGGACGATGAGGGCGTGCTCTTCCTCGTCGACCGAATTCGACGCCTTCATGTCCGGCATGCCCATCTCGTCGAGCTTCGCAATCAGCTCTTTGTTGGTCACGCCGAGTTCTTTGGCGATCTCGTAGATTCGTTTCCGAGCCAAGTCTCTTCTTCCTTTCGTGTTCCGGAGTACCCAAGACGAACGAGGATCTGACTATACGGGATCGCCATAACCCCGTCAAACCCTCACGGTAACGGACGTTCCTGCTAGCGCGAGAGAACCCACGCGAGGAGAAGGGCGGCCCCGAGCCCGACGACGTACAAGAATGCTCGACCTCCAAAGCCACCGAGGAAGCCCCTCCCTCGGGCAGCCTTCTTGTCCGATCTCGAAGAAGACAGGCCGAGACGCTTGGATCTTCGGTACGTCCGCACGAAGAGCGCCATCCGTCTTTGCCGTTTGTAGACCACGGAGAGGTTGTGCATCGCATTCTCGTGGTTGGGATCAAGCGTCAAGGCCCTCTTGTATGCAACCTCAGCCTGCTCAAGGTCGCCGGAGTCGAACCGGATGTTCCCCAGCCGCTGGTACAGCTCAGCGCAATCGCCGTCGACCTTCAGCGCGCCGAGAAGGACCGCGATACTCTCACGGAATCGCTTCTCGCGGCGGAAGGCCTCGGACCGCTCGATCGCTTCGCGGGCGAAGCTCCCGTCTTGCCCGGCGTTTGTGTCAGTGCTCGTCAAGCCAGGCTCTCACTCGCTTGATGTCCAACCACGTCAAGTACTTGGGAGTGCCCTTCTCGCGCGAAGGATAGCGCAACAAGTAGCTCGGGTGGAACATCGGAAAGAGCTGGATGCCGCCCCGCCATTCGAGAAAGGTCCCCCGCGACTTCGTGATCCCCGGGGCGTCGGGAAGAAGCCACTGCGTCGAAGTGTTCCCCAGCGTCACGATCAAGGACGGTTGAATCAGCGCGATCTGCGCCTCGAGATACGGAAAGCAAACCTCCATTTCGCCCCTCGTCGGGACGCGATTCCCAGGAGGTCGGCACTTGACGACGTTGCCGATGAAGACGTCCTCCCGACGGATCTCGACGGAGGCGAGAACTTCGTCGAGCTTCTGTCCCGCAGGACCGACGAACGGCCTCCCCGTGTTGTCCTCGACCTCCCCCGGTCCCTCGCCAACGAACATCACCTCGGCGTTTCCGTCTCCCTCTCCGAAAACCACGTTGGATCTCGTTTCGTGCAGCGCGCAAGAGGTGCAACTGAGCACACGAGGTCTGAGCGCGTCGAGGGTGAGGGCTTCCGGAGATGTAGGTTGATCCATTGTTGCCTCCCGTTGGCGTCGCCCGACCGGCGGCGACGAGCAAGGCAATAGCGGGCAACGGGACTCGAACCCGCGACCCTCAGCTTGGGAAGCTGATGCTCTACCACTGAGCTATGCCCGCGATGTCTATCTGGAGAGGCGAGTATAGCGTGGTCCAAGTGAACCCAGCAACCTATCCGCTCAGGGCCTCTGCTAGCCGCTCAGGGCCTCCAGGGCAGGGAGCCTCTTCCCTTGCAGTAGGGCGAGACACGCTCCGCCGCCCGTGGAGATGTAAGAAACCGCATCGCCGAAGCCGGATCTTGCCACCGCTTCTCCCGTTTCGCCACCGCCGATCACGCTGTACGCAGCCGACGAAGCGACCGCCTCGGCGATCCCGATCGTACCCTTCGCGAACGGCTGACACTCGAACGCTCCCATCGGCCCCGTCCAGACGAGCGTCTTTGCGCCTTCGATCCGCTCGCGGAAGGCGCGAACCGTCTCCGGGCCGATGTCGAACGCAGCCCAGCCGGCCGGGATCGAATCTGCAGCCCCCACGATCGTCTCCGCCTGCGCGTCCAGCCGCCGAGCGAGTACCGCATCGACCGGAAGAACGATCTCGACACCGCGATCCTCGGCCGCCCGAACGATCTCCGCGGCCTCATCCAAACTCTCGCTGTCGACCCACGAGTCCCCGACCGATGCTCCCATCGCCCGCAGGACCGTAAACGCCACGCCACCACCGATCAGGATCCCGTCGACATAGGAGGTGAGGTCGCGAAGCGCGCCCAGCTTGCTTTGGGCCTTCTTCCCCCCAATGATCGCGTAGTACGGACGGGCGGGAGCATCAAGGAGACCGGAGAGCGCGTCAAGCTCGCGCTGCATGAGCAGGCCAGCGTACGACGGAAGGTGTTCGGTCACGCCGAGCGTCGACGCGTGATCACGATGGACGGTCGCGAAAGCGTCGTTGACGAAGAGATCCGAGTTGCGCGCCAACGCGCGTGCGAACGCCTCGTCGTTCGCCTCTTCTTCGGCGTGAAACCGCACGTTCTCCAACAAGAAGACATCCCCCTCGCCGCCGCGCGAGATCGCATCGGCAACAGCGTTGCCGATGCAGTCGTCGAGTTTCTTCACGGGCCACTCAAGCAGCTCGCTTAGACGTTCTCCCACGCGATCGAGTCGAAGTTCGGGGACCGCCTTCCCATCGGGTCGGCCCAGATGCGTTGCCAGAACAACCTTCGCGCCACCTTCAAGAAGGGAAGAGAGCGTGGGGAGCGAGGCTCGAATCCTCGCGTCATCGGCGATCTCCCCCTGCCGTAGTGGCACGTTATAGTCGACGCGAACGAGGACCGTTCTCCCCTTCACGCCCGCCTCCTGCATCCTGCGAACGACAGAACTCCCCCCCGTCATCAACGTCCTCCTCATTGCCATTGGAATCGATTTGAACGCCCTTCGGAACAGGATTATAATGCTCACCGATGAACAGTCAAAGCTACATCCTTCTGGCGATCGGCGTGTTCGTCTCCCTCATCGTCACCGTCGCCGCCGTCGACCACTACCTGTTCGAGGAGCATCCGCCAACCGAGGTTGCAGGCCTGATCTGGCGGGTCGAGAACGCCCTTTCGCGGATCAAGGATCTGGAAGCGATCGTCGAGGTGACCGAGAACGAGACAGAGAACGGGTCGCTCCGCATGCGGGTCAAGCTCCTGAACCAGCCCGTACAGGCTCTTTGGGTGCACTACCTCAGTCCGGCCAGTCTTAAGGACCAGATCTTCACCGTGGAGAACGACCTGCTTTCGCATGCCCTTCCGGATCAGGGTCTGATCGTCGTTCGACGATGGGTCGGGCTTCCGCTGGCCGCGGTCGGCCTCGCCGGTCTCGATCTATCGCAGCTCAAGGACGACTGGGATACCGGCAAACTCAGGCTTCAAGTGCTGCAGAACGTCCCGACGTTCTCGACGGACCTGTTCTCCACTTCGATCGCGCTCCACGGAACGCTGACCGATTCGTCGAGCCCCTTCGAAACGTCGTTCTGCCCCGGTCTCTCCGAATCCGATGTGGGGGAGTTCGGTTTCACTCGGACGGTAGGAACAGCGGTCGAGAATGCGATCCGCGGCGAGTACATCCTCGAGGCTCGTGACGCGGCAACCGGCGAGTTGACTCAGATGGTCTGGATCGACCGCGAGACGTACCTCGTTGGGAAGGTCGTCTTCTTCTCGGACGGGCGAAGGGACAAGTCGATTCAGCTCCGGCAAACGAAGATCGATCAAGGAATGACTCTGGAGGATGTTCTCACGCTGCCTCGCGGCCTCGAGGTCCAGCGAGGCTAGGCGATCAGTCGGAAGTCTCCCCCGGCCGCTCTCCTTCTTCCGGGACACTCCGACGCCGGAACTCTCCGAGATCCAGCCCATACTCGATGAAGTCGCCGAACTCATCTTCCTCGGCAAACGGAGACTCAATCGACGCGGTCTCGAACACCTCATCGGCGATGAAGATAGGGCAACCGGCTCGGAGCGAGAGTGCGAGCGAATCGGAAGGGCGCGCGTCAAACTCGAGCTCGTCCCCTTGATCGTCCTTGACGTAGATCGACGCGAAGTAGGTTCCGTCCTTCATCGCTTTGATCACGACCCTCTCCACGCTCGCGTTCAGATTGTCGATCATCGCCTTCATCAGGGCGTGCGTCAGTGGCCGGGGGAAGTCCTCGGTCTGAAGACCGAACGCAATCGAGATCGCTTCCGCATCACCGATCCAAATCGGCAGGGCCTTCTTCGAGGCTCTGTCTCGTAGGAGAACGACGGGCGAGTTGTTGGAGGGATCGACGAGCAATGCCTTGATCACGACTTCCCGCATCTCGGTCCTCCTTTGACAAACGGATTATAGCAGCCCGGCATGCGATGAACAACGATGGGTTGGACATTCCCAGTGCCACAAGTACACTTCCGACTCAACGGGTGATCGGAATGTGCGGCATCATCGGCTACGTCGGGAGCGAGCAAGCCGTCCCCCTCCTTCTCGAGGGTCTGAAGCGGCTGGAGTACCGAGGGTACGACTCCGCAGGCATCGCGGTCCTGGAGTCAGATCGCATCTTGCGTTTCCGCCGGGCCGGCAAGGTCAAGGAACTGGAAGCGGATCTCAACCCGGAATCACCTGCAGCGACGATCGGCATCGGACACACGCGCTGGGCCACTCACGGGCCGCCGACCGAGGCCAATGCCCATCCTCACTTCGATTGTCACGGCAGGATCGCCGTCATCCATAACGGAATCATCGAGAACTACATGCCCTTGAGAGAACGCCTGATGGAGGAAGGGCATCGGTTCTCGTCAGAGACGGACACCGAAGTCCTCGCACACCTCATGGAGTCAGAAGCCGATGGTGATCTCCTCACGGCGATTCGCGCGGTGGTCTCTCAGGCCGAAGGCGCGTTCGCGCTCGCGGTGATCAGTTTGGACGCACCGAACCGCGTCTTCGTCGCGCGGAGGGGCAGCCCTCTCGTCCTTGGATCGGGCCCGACGGGAACCTTTGCCTGTTCGGACATCCCGGCTCTTCTAGGCCGGGCCACCGACGTCCAATTCCTGGGGGACGACGAGGTCGCCGAATTGAGCCGCGACAGCATTCGGGTCTACGACATTGCAGGGAGGCCGATCGAACGCCCCTCTCACAAAGTCTCGGTCGATCCCGTTTCGATCCAGAAGGGCGGCTACAAGCACTTCATGCTGAAGGAGATTCACGAGCAGGCCCGCGCCGTCGGAGAGACGATTCGCGAGAAGATCGATCAGAAGGACATCTCGATCGATCTCGACGGCCTGGGCGACGCGGCGAGTTCGTTCGATCACGTCTACCTCGTCGCCTGTGGAACCGCCTACCACGCCTCGCTGACTGCCGAGTACCTGTGGGAGAAGTTTCTCCCCGTTCCAATCCAGGCTGTGATCGCCTCGGAGTTCCGGATCCGTCAGCCGCACATCACGGACAAGACTCTCGTCGTTGCTGTCTCCCAATCGGGGGAGACGATCGACACGCTGATGGCCGTTCGGCGAGCTCGGGAGAAGAACGCGCACATCGTCGCCGTCGTTAACAGCGAGCACTCGGCAATCGACCGAGAGGCAGACGCAAGCGTGTACACGCGCGCCGGCATCGAAATCGGCGTCGCCGCGACGAAGACCTTCACCGCGCAGATCGCGGCGCTCGGGCTTCTCGGTCTCGAACTGGCTCGCCGAAAGACAGGCGAGGCCGAAGAGCTGATCGCATCGGAACTCTCGCATCTCTCGCTCCTGCCCGGCCGGATCACGGAGACCCTCCAAGCGGAGCCGGAGATCCATCGGCTCGCCGAGAAGCTCCACCACGCGACCGACGTCCTCTTCCTTGCACGAGGCGCTCTGTTCCCGATCGCACTCGAGGGCGCGCTAAAGCTGAAGGAGATCTCCTACATCCACGCCGAGGCGTATCCCGCCGGCGAGATGAAACACGGGCCAATCGCACTGATCGACGACGGAACCCCCGTCGTCTTCCTGTTGTCGCGAGGGATCGCCTACGAGAAGGTCCTTGCGAACATGGAGGAGGTCAAAGCGCGAAACGGTCACCTGATTGTCGTGACCGACGCTCCTGACGAGCCTGCACTCGCACGCGTCGCTGACACAGTCCTGGCGGTTCCGGAGATCGAAGGGATCTCTCGCCCGATCCTGTTCACCCTACCGCTGCAGCTGCTCGCTTATCACACGGCCGTCTGGCGAGGCACAGACGTCGATCAACCCCGAAACCTTGCCAAGACCGTCACCGTGGAGTGAGGGTTCTCGACTCTAATGAGCGAGAACATCGGCGAGGCGTAGCAGATCAAGATCGACGTTTCGGCATCCCTCCTCCACTGCGCCAAGCGGGACGGGGGCGATTCTGTTGCCGACCAGGCCCGCGTACGTGCCGGTCTCTCGCTTCGCCTGCCAAGTGGCCGCCGCTTGTCCCAATCGACAAGCCAACATGCGATCCGAAGCCGAAGGCGACCCGCCTCTCTGGAGATGTCCGAGGATCGTGAGCCGGGTCTCGACCGTCCCGTCTTGCTGAAGGGCTTCTGCCACCGCCCGTCCTGGCGAGGGCGAAGCGTCCTGAAGATCCGTCGGCGCGAACCCCTCGGCAACGACGATGATCGAGTGACGCTTTCCTTTCCGCACGCCTTCACAGACTCGTTCCACGACGTCTGAGAGCGTCATCGACATCTCAGGCAACAGGACGACTTCCGCCCCGCCTGCAAGCCCGCCCATCAGAGCGATGTACCCCGACTTCCGCCCCATCACCTCGATGACGAAGGCCCTTTCGTGTGCGACCGCCGTGTCGCGAACCCGAGTCAGGGCTTCGACAACTGTGTTCAAAGCAGTGTCGACGCCGATCGACATGTCGGTCCTCGGGATGTCATTGTCGATCGATGCAGGAATCCCGACGGTGCACACGCCGTTCTCGTCGAGCCATCGCGCGCCGCGTAGCGACCCGTTTCCCCCAATGATGACGAGTCCATCCAGGCGCTGACATCGAATCTCCGCCAGTGCTTTTTCCCGTCCCTCGGGTGTGAGGAATGCCTCTGATCGAGCGCTCAAGAGCATCGTCCCGCCTCGCTCGACGATCCCGCCGACCGCGCGGTTGTCGAGCGGCACAACATCGCCCTCAATCAGTCCATTGAACCCACGACGCACACCGAGCAAGTCGAGTCCCAGGTCGGTCCCGCAGCGGACGACCGAGCGAATCGCCGCGTTCATTCCCGGCGCGTCCCCGCCGCTCGTCAGCAGGCCGATCCTCAAGCCGCGCTTCCTCGCCTGCGACGGATTCGACGCCAAGGAACGCGCGATCGGATCGACGCACTCGTGCAACCCTCATAGATCTTCAGGAGGTGCTGCGTCGATGCCTGAACCGACGACTCCTCCGCAGTCCGCCGAGCGCCCTCGCACAGCTTCTCGTAGATGGAGGCCGTCGAAATCACGTCGATCGCCTTCTGGGCGAAGATCGCCTCGTCCTCGGGAACGAGAAAGCCGTTCTCTCCGTCGCACACGACGTCTCGCACACCGAGGGCCTCAACAGCAACCGCAGGGGTTCCGCCCGCCATCGCCTCGACGAGGACCAGTCCTTGCGTCTCGGTCTTCGATGCAAACAGGAACAGGTCGGCCGCCTTGTACAGGTCGATCAGCCGCGGTTGATCGAGAAAGCCTGGGAAGCGCACCGCCTCTCCCAGCCCCATCGCAGTCGCTTGCGCATCCAGTGACGCACGGGACGGGCCGTCGCCGGCGAAGACGAGGATCGACCTCGGATCGAGCTCCCTGATTCGTCCGAAGGCTCGCAACACGAAGCTCAGATTCTTCTCCTCGGCCAGGCGTCCGGCGTACAAGTGAATCGTGGCGTCCTCCGGAATATCGAGCGCCTCCCGCGGCATCCAGGCCGCCGGGCGCTCGTAGAGCGGAAGATCCGGGCCGAACGGAAGAACGTGGATCGGACGGCGAACGCCGAAACGTCGGAGCTCATCCTGGATTGATTGTGTGGGGACCGTGACCACGGTGCACCGATTGCAGAGAAGGGCCGAGTACCGCTCCGCCCCCTTCACGGAAGGTCGCAGAGCACGCGGCACGTAGTGTCGGTACTGGCTCAAGTACGTGTGGTAGGTCTGGACGTGCGGAAGCCGATGGCGGTAGGCGGCCGACAACGCCGCGTAGGCGAGAGAGAACGGCGTGTGGCTGTGAACCACATCCAAGGTGGAGTACGTACGAGCCGCCTCTCGGTTGTACGGCACGGCGATCCTCGCCGTCTTGTACGAGAAGACGGGTCCCGCACGGAATCGAAAGGTCCCTCGCTCGTCATCCGAGGGCCGATCGTAGCGCGGAGCATAGACGTACGTCTCGTGTCCCAGTCTTTCCAGCTCATCCCGAAGACGGCGCACGAGGATCGTCACGCCGCTGATCTCCGGCAAGTACGCATCTGTGAACAGGCCGATCCGCATGCTAGTCCTCCTCTGAAGCGAAGACACATTCCCCGCCGACGAACACACGTTCGATCCGGCGTTCGGAGACCCTATCAGGCGCCCTGCGAGGATCTTCGTCCATCACGACAAGATCCGCGAGAGCCCCAACCTCGAGCCTCCCCTTGACTTCCTCCTCGAACCCGAACCGAGCGCCGCCCTCGGTGTAACAACCGATCGCCTCTTCGACGGTCACTCGCTGGAGCTCGTACGCGCTGTTGGCGGCGGAGTGGATGCCGAAGATCGGGGAGACGGGCATCCCGTCAGACCCGAGCGCCAGCGGGGCGCCGGAATCCAGGACACGCCGCAGCGGATTCGATGCCTCGTCTCTTGCCCGACCGAGTCGACGCTCGTTCATCGATCCGGATCCCGACCAGTTCCCGATGAAGTTCGGCTGCATCGAGAGGTGAAGGCCCAAGTCGCGCGCGCGTTCTATCTGATCGAGGGTGGCGAGTTCGACGTGCTCAACCCTGTGCCGACAATCGGCGGAAGAACCGACGGACGCGTGCACCCGCAGGACCTGCTCGATCGCTCGATCTCCGATAGCGTGAATCGCCGTCTGCCAGCCAGACCGATCCGATCCGCGAACGATCCGCTCCAGGGACTCGTCGCTGTGGTTGAGGGCTCCGATCCCTCCATCAGCATACGGATCTCTTACGGCGGCGTTTTGGGCGCCGAGCGAGCCGTCGCCGAACGCCTTGACGCCTCCGAATCGAACCCACTCGCCGTCGAATCCATCGCCAGTGCGCACCTCCTCGAGCTCTTCGGCAGCGGTCACCTTCTGGTAGACGTTGACGCGCAGCCGATCGCGTCCTCTCGCTTTCAACAGGACGGAAACCCTGGATCTTGGCGTCATGGCATGAACCGACGTCACCCCACATCGGTGACAGAGCTTGGCCGCGGCGGTCAGCGCATCGGAGAGCGTCGCCTCGTCGGGCTCGACCGACTGGAGGACCTTCCACGCCGCTTCCTCGCGGATCTGCCCTGTCTCCTCATCGACCAGAGCTCGATCGACTCCAGCCGGCAGCGTCTCGATGACTACCCGAAGCGCCTCCGAGTTCACAATGAGGAGGTGACCGTCCATTCGCACCGCCCCGATCGCCGAACTCATCGAGATTCGATCGAGCTCCTTCCGACTCAGGTATCTCTGGTCGGACCAGCCGCTTTCGTCCCAGCCGGCTCCGATCACCCACTCACGGGACCCTCTGTCCGCGACGCTCGCCGCGAGCGCAGCCAACGTCTCCTCGCGCGTCAATCCTGACAGGTCAACACGCCACCCGAGTTCCGTCAGCCCGGTATTGAACACGTGAACGTGCGCATCGACGAAGCCAGGAAGGACGGCTCGTCCTTCCAGATCCATCCTGTCGGGATCGGACAGATACTCCTCAGCAATCGATGCCTCGGGGCCGATCGCCGCGATCCGGCCGTCTTGCACCACGAGCAGATCTGCGTCCGGACGGAAGACGAATGCTCCGTTGAAGAGAATCATGCGCGCCACTGCACCCCCATCTCCGCGATTCTAGATGGACCGCTGCAGCATGGCAACAGCGGCCGAGGCTACGCGGTTACTTCTGGAACGTCAGCCCCGCTGCGTTCGCCCCTGGAAGCTCCACGACGGCGGCTCCCGTCTTCCGTCCTGTCGCAGGGTCGATCTGAACGACCTGAGCATGATCCGCATCGACCACCCACAGGTATCCTTCATACCAGTCCATGCCCGTCACCGGGAAGACGGATGGGTCAAGCGGAACGCCTTCTCCGTCCACCGTCAGCTGCAGCCCGCCGAGGATGCTTGAAGGAGGGACGATTCGAATCCGGTACAACAGCTGCGTCGATCCCTCCAAGTACCACAGCACCCCCGGGGTCGGCTCCTCGCGCGTCCAGGCCAATCCCGCCGGCGCACGCAACAGACCGATCTCGGCGACTTGCCCCGTAGCGTAGAAGTAGCTCGACCCGAAAGAGCCAAGCACGAGCAGATCTCCCGGATTGAGTTCATAGATCTTTCGGCTGGTCCCGTCGACATGCCAGACCCGTCGCGGAGCATCGCCGCCGTACGCGAGGCTAAGCGGAGCTTGAGCCGGGGCCGGAAGTTCGCTCACCACGGTTCCCGTCCCCGGATCGATCCTGTAGATGCCAGGAAACCCGCCCCCCTGACAGGCAACGTACAAGCGCCATGCGCCTCCCGACTCGACGATCGCAACCCCGTGTGGGCTTGCTGCAGGCGCATCGAACTCGGTGACGAGCTGACCATCCAAACCCAGCTTGTAGACCTTGCCGAGACTCGCATCTGCGAGCCAGATGCACGCCTTCACCTCGATCTGCACGGACGTTGTCCTCGTCTCGCCGTCGAAGCCTCGAACGGTGAGCGTCAGCGGGAAGCTCCCCGCGTGCAGATACGTGTACGTCCCGCTTGCATCGAACGACTCGTCTCCGTTCCCGAAGCGCCAGCGGTATGATTCGATCCCGCTGCTCCCCGTCGACCGACATCCGTCGAATCGAATCGTGAGCGGGACAACACCTTCCACCACGTCGACGTCAATCACTGCTTCATGGTCGAGAAAGAGCGAACAGCCCCCGAGCGCCGCCGTCAACGTACAGGCCGCGATCGCCAGCAGCATGAGCTCGTGGATCCTTCGTCTAGCTCGCATGCATTTGCCTCCGTTCCCGCATCGGATTGTATGAGAGAGCGGAGCCGCAAGACACATTCTGGCCCGAACGGCCCCACACTCACCCCCTTCCATCTGTATTCCATCTTACTTTCTGCGCGCTTCCATGGAACCCTCGCCTTCTCCCGATACTCTATGTTGACCCATGCATTCACTGAGAAACGAAGGCAACGTCCGCAATGGACTGAACATCTGACGAGAGGGGGTGATTTGCGTGGCGAAGAAAGAGATTCTCGATAAGCTGTCGATCTACATTCCACAGAAGAAGATGGAGGAGAAGCCGGTTGAGCGCCTGATCCGACTAGGCGAGAAGCGCGATCGGTCGATCAACTACCTTGTGGTCGACGCAATCATCCAGTACTTGAAGCGCGAAGAAAACAAGAGCTAACTCCGAGCTGTTGGCGGAGTGGCAGACGTCTCCACAGCATGGGAAGTGGAAACCCTAACGGGAAGTCGCTCGATGGAGCGGCTTCCCCTTCTTTTTCGTCGTCGTCACTCTCCTCGATCAGATCAGGTTCTCGATTGCTTGCACGTCGACATGCGCCGCAACGAGTTCCCGGAGAAGGCCGAGCTTGGCTCCATCCTCGGAACTGAGCACCGGTTCGATGCGCTCCACTTGGAGCGCGACGGCATACGTGTCGTCCGGAACGAGGAGAAGCGGAATCCCGATTTCGCCGGCGCGCGAGACGATGTTCGCGGGCGGCACGATGTTGTTGGTGAGGACGATCGCTGAGGTGCCGCCGGCATCGATCGCAGCAAGAATCATGTCGCTGCGATCTCCACTCGTGATGACCAGTTTGTCCGGCGCCGTGATCAAGGGCTCCGACATCGCGGCGCCGACCGACATCGCTCCGACCGCGACCGTTCGGATCGTCCCACTCAACCCAGCCTCGCCTGCGAGGATTCGGGCCGACAGCTCTTCGGAGACGGTGGAGACCGAGAGCGTGGTCAGCTCTTCCTGGTACGGCACGACCCCGAATACACGAACGCCAAGCTTCTCGATCTCGGGGAGGTGCGAACTGCGGAACGCATCGAGATGAACGACCTTGTTGATGATCACGCCTGCAACGTTCGCCTCATCCGTTCCGACGAACCGCTCGACGAACGCCAGATCGTCGGCGATCGCGTCCTCCGAGCCGCTGGCGATGATGACGACCGGATCGCCCGTCTGCTGTGAGATCGTCAGCGGATCCAGGAAGACGGACGACCCGTACGACAGGTTCTTCCCACATTCGATCAGAACGGCATCCCGGCCCCCACTCGCCCCCTCGACGCTCTCTCGAAGGGCCGTGATCGTGCCATCTCGGTCGAACGAGTACCTCAGCTTTGAGTGGTCGAAACCGAGGCTCGTGGACTCCGGCTTCACGCCGAGATCGAGGAGATTGATGAACAGGGCCGCGTCGCGGTCCCACAGCCGCTTCTTCCTGTAACGGAACCGGTCTCCAAGCGGCTTGACGTAGCCGAACCGCCGGTTCACGGCGCCGGCCAGCCCAATCGCCATGCTCGTCTTCCCCGCCCCTTCTCTCGTCGATGCTAGGATCAAAGACTTCACGGCCGCTTCACCCCCTTTGAACATCAAACAGGACTCTCACGTCGACGGCTCGGACGCCTTCGCCGCGATCGTAGACAACCAACGGATTGATCTCGATGTCGCTGATCTCTCGGCAATTCGAGATCAGATGGCTCAAACGCACGATGACTCCTGCCAGCTCGTCGATGTCCTTTCGACGCTCGCCCCGCACTCCGAGCAATAGGGGGTACGAGCGTATCCCGGCAATCATCTCGTTCGCCGTCTTCAACCCGACGGGCGCCTTTCGAAAGGCGACATCCCTCATGACCTCAACGTAGATCCCACCAAGACCGAACATCATGACCGGCCCGAACGAGGGATCCTGACGCGCACCAACGATCGTCTCCACGCCGGGACGGATCATCTCGGCGACCTCCACACCCTTGATCTCGGCGTGCGGACTGTGGGCCCGGCAGCTCCGGATGATCGCCTGGTAGGCGTCGACGACTTCGCCCTCGTCAGAGAGGTCGAGGGCGACACCTCCGGCATCGCTCTTGTGCACGATGTCCTTCGACACGATCTTCATCACGACGGGATAGCCTATTGACTCGGCCGCTCTCACGGCCTCGTCCAGACCGCGTGCGATACCCGCTTCGGGCATCGTGAGGCCGATGAGCTCCGCAAAGCGAGCCGCCTCGTCTGCGAGCAGGAATCCGCGGCCCTCCGCGCCCGCGACCCTGAGGATTCTGCGCGCGGCATCGAGGTCGATGTCCACGTCGATGGGCGAGTCAGGCGGCTCTCCGAATCGTCGCCAAGCACGATAGAGAGCGCCGAGAGGCGACACGGCCTCGTAGACGTCGCCATAGACCGGGATCCCCTCTCCTTTAAGCGCCCGAATGACCCCGGCAGTCGCCGCGCCTCCGAACAACGAGAAGACGATCGGCTTCCTGTCGCGATACTGCTCGTACACGTCGCGAAGGAGGCTCTCGAAACGCTCGGACTCCGACGTTGCCGTCTCACAGTAGAGGGCGATCGCCGCGTGCATCCGATTCTCCTGAAGGACCCTGCCGAGCGCGTCTGCGTAGGCCGAGGCGTTCGCCTGTCCGGTCAGATCGACCGGGTTTTTCGACGAGCCGAACGCCGGCATCACGTCTGCGAATGCCTCGCGCAGGACGCCTTGATCGTCGTAGAGCCGAACGCCGAACGCCTCGCACGCATCGGTCGCAAGCACCCCGATGCCCCCACCGTTTGTGACGATGACCGCCTCCGTGCCTGGCGGCACCGGAGACGACGCGATGAACCCGACCCAATCGAACGCTTCCTGGACGCTCCGCGCGCGCAGCACGCCGCACTGGTGCATCAGATCCTCGAAGACGTCGTCCGCTCCGGCGAGCGAACCCGTGTGGGATGCGGCCGCCATCGCGCCGCGCTTCGAGCGCCCCGATTTGATCACAACCACCGGTTTCCGTCTCGTGATCTCCGACAGCGTCTCCACGAGGCGTTCACCGCGCTTCACGCCTTCGATGTAGAGGAGGACGACGGCCGTCTCCTCGTCCGAGGCAAGGTACTCGAGCACGTCCGACTCATCGACGTCCGCCTTGTTCCCAACCGAGATCAACGCAGATAGGCCGAGCGACTCCGCCGCGGTCTTGCCGATCATTGCGATCCCGAGGGCGCCGCTCTGGCTGATGATCCCGACCCGCCCGGGCCGGATCCCGCCGGGACCGAACGTGGCATCGATCGAGCCCGCCGCCGAGTAGAAGCCGAAGACGTTCGGCCCAAGAACACGCATGCCGAAGCCGGCGGCGACCTCGGCGATTCTCTTCTCTTCTGCGATCTTGCCGACTTCGGAAAACCCGGAACTCAGCACGATGAGATGATCGACGCCCTTCTCGCCGCACTCCGTCACAACGGGCAAGACACCGGCCGCAGGGATGGCCACAACGGCGACGTCGACCTCTCCCTCGATCTCCGAGATCGAGGGATGAATGGGCAGGCCGAGGAGCTCGCCTCCCCGCGGGTTGACGGGGTGAACGGCACCGCGATACCCGGACGAGAGGATGTTCTCGACCACCCGATACCCGATCTTGGCCGAGTCTGTCGAAGCACCGATCACCGCGACCGAGCGCGGGCGGAACAGTCGCTCCATCCTCGATCCTTCCGTGCGGCTCTGCAACATCCCGGCTCCGATTGCGTCTTCCTCCACCGATTGGCGACAAGCCTTTCCCAGTCTGCGAAACCGGACCATTCTGCGGGAAGCGCAAGGTGCGTGCAAGAATGCATTGCGGAGCCGGAGCAAATGGGAGCGCAGCGGAAGGGACCCGTTGGCAAAGCCGAACTTGTTCCCCTCATGGACGATCGGCACACGGACGACTCGTTGCCGGGCCACACTTCCGCTGCGTTGTCAAGGAGGTGGTACAAACCCTCGATCCGTTTCACATCCTTCGGCAACCACCCGGAGCAGAGCCGGAGAACGTAATGCGAATCACGCAAGAATCATCAAACGCGATCGAACCCTCGGGCGACGATCCCGCTCGTCCCTCCTCCGTCGGCCACTGCGCACCCTGGAAACGAACGCGGATCACCTTCTTGATCGAGCCCATTTAAGGATCGCTCGCCCACCCGCAGAGCGAAACCCGTCACCTCTTCGTATACTCCCGAGCGTGAACCGACACGAGGAGATCGAGCGCACGCTCACATCACGACCGGTCCCGGACGGCATCCCGTCGACTGCAGTTCTTCCGGACTACGACGGGTTCTCCATCGCCGGCGTTCCGCCACTGATCAAGCGAGCTCTCGGCGAGGGGACCGAGGAAACCCCTCTCATCGATGTGGTTGCCCCGCCGATGGTCGACCGTGTCATCTTCATCCTCCTCGACGGCCTGGGGTATCGCGCACTACGAAGACTGGCCGACACCGGAGCCATCCCGACCCTGAGCGCTCTCGCGTCAGCGGGATCGTTTCTTCCTATTACGTCCGTCTTTCCATCTACGACAGTCTCAGCTCTCACAACGCTCGCGACGGGAAAGCCACCGCTCTCTCATGGGATGCTCGGGTATCGACTCTACCTCCGAGAAGCGAGCGCCATCATCAACATGATCCGTCTTTCGGTCGTCGGGTCGACGCAAGCAGGCTCAGCCTTCGACGCCGGACTCGTCCCCGAGAGTCTCCTGACCGGCCCCACGTCCTACGAGCAACTCAAGGCCGGACGTGTCGTGTCCCACGTTCTCCTTCCGAGACAGATCGCGAGGAGCGGCCTCTCGACGATCCTCTATCGGGGATGCGAGAACGTACATCCGGTGGCGGGTTTCGACGACATGTGCGTGACTGCCAGGCAGATCCTCGATCGAGACGAATCCCGAACCTTTGTAACGCTCTATTGGCCCGGCCTCGACGCCGTCGCGCATGTTCGCGGTCCGGAGACGGACGCCTACATCGCCGAGGCGCGATCGATCGACCACACGCTTCGACACGAACTCGTCGATCGAGTCGATCGAACCCTCCTGGTCCTGACGTCGGACCACGGCTTCGTCCCGATGGAACCATCCGACTACAAGCGCCTGTCGAGCTTCGACGGGCTCGAGGACGCGTCACTCCTCCCTCCCGTCGGCGAGCCGCGAGCCTCGTACTTGTTCCTTCGGCAGGGGGCGAACCTCGCTTCCGCGGCCGAGGGTCCGGAACTCCTCGATGGCGACCTCCTCAGACTGACCGCAGATCAGGCGATCGCTCTCGGGCTGTTCGGAAACGGCGAGATACATCCCGAGACCCGCCATCGCATCGGGGATCTCGTCCTCGCTTCCACCGGACGAGCCGGCATCCTTCATCCGTATCCGGGCACGATCCCTCTACGCGGGATGCATGGCGGACTGACGGAAGACGAAATGCTGGTCCCGCTGATCGCTACTGCGTTGTAGCGGAAAGGAGTCCCATTGGTGAAGATCGGAAAGAGCCTCGATGTCGACCCCGTCACGTGCGACGATGGCAAGACCGTTCGCAACGCTCAGAAGCGCGTCCTGATAGGTGCCGCGGAGGGCGCGGCGAACTTCGTCATGCGCCACTTCACGATCGATCCCGAAGGGCACAGCCCCTACCACACGCACCCGTGGGAGCACGAAGTCTACGTCCTCGCAGGGAAGGGCGAGGTCCGCTTCGGCGGCGGCGCCACGGCGGTCGCGCCAGGCGACTTCGCCTACGTCCCGCCGACCGACGAGCACCAATTCGTCAACACCGGAGACGAACCCTTCGAGTTCATTTGCGTCGTGCCGATGGAAGGCGAATCGTAGGATGCACAAGCGCGTCGTCGTCTGCATGAGCGGCGGCGTCGACAGCACCATCGCCGCGCTCCTCCTCAAGGAGGCCGGCCACGAAGTATCCGGCCTCACATTCTGGTTCTGGACCTTCCCCGGAGCGCCGGATTACGCAGGCCGCACCAAGTGCTGCTCGCTCGACGAGGCCTCGCATGCGGCCTTCGAACTCGGCATCCCACACGAAACGATTGACGCAAGTGACGCGTTCCACGACCTGGTCCTCCGTGACTTCGTCGCCGGCTACCGCGGGGGGACGACTCCGAATCCTTGCGGTCGGTGCAACCGGTTTCTCCGCTTCGGCCGTGCCCTTGAGCACGCGCGCGAGAACGGCTTCGATGCGGTCGCAACCGGCCATCACGTGAACGTGAACCGGACCGACGACGGCGCGTTCGAGCTCCGCCGCGGTGCCGACCCCAACAAGGATCAGTCCTACTTCCTGTATGGGCTCGGACAAGACGATCTCGCACGTCTTCTCTTTCCCGTCGGCGCCATGACGAAGGAGGACGTTGTCGAGATCGCCCGTTCGCACGGATTGACGTGTGCAGAGCTTCCCGAGAGCCAGGACCTCTGCTTCGCCTTCGACGGCGACACATCGTTCCTGTTCGACGAGTGCGACCTCGCGAGCGGGCCGATCCTCGACCTCGAAGGTCGCGAACTCGGAAGACACAACGGTCTTCCGAACTACACCATCGGGCAACGACGCGGCCTCGGCGTCTCATCCGATCTACCGCTCTACGTCGTCGAGATCGACCGCGCGCGAAACGCGCTCGTCGTGGGAAGCGAAGATGCCCTCATCCGTTCGGATCTGACCGCCGTCGGTGCGAACTACATTGCCGGCACGCCGCCCGAGGACGCAGCCCGCGTCGACGCGAAGATCCGCTACCGCTCCCCCGCATGCAGTGCGTCGTTCGCCCCTCTCCCGGACGACCGGTTCAGGCTCCGCTTCGACCAACCTCAGCGAGCGATCACCCCGGGGCAGATCGCGGCCGTCTACAGGGGGGATCTTCTCCTTGGCGGCGGGACGATCGCCCGCTTCTCGGGAAACGGCTGACGTTCCGAATCCAGCCGCGCCTGCGTACAATGCCACGTTGGAGGGGTGGGTGAGCGGACGAAACCACCGGTCTTGAAAACCGGCAGGCCGCAAGGCCTCGCGGGTTCGAATCCCGCCCCCTCCGAGCGTGCTCACGATGTCGACGCTTCATGAGCACGCTCGGAGTTTCTCTTTGGAGAACTCAGGGAACGCGTCAGTGTTCGCCCTTGGCGAACTCGATCCCCGATCTGTAGAATGCCTCTTCGGAGAGGTAGTCAAGAGGTCCAAGACACCGGTTTGCTAAACCGGCGAGGGGTTCACGCTCCTCCGCGGGTTCGAATCCCGCCCTCTCCGCCACAGTGTCTTGGCTGCGCCAAGCCATTGCGTTTCCCTGTGCCAGTGCGCAGGGAAGCCGGGCTGGCTGCGCCAAGCCATTGCGTTTCCCTGTGCCAGTGCGCAGGAAAGCCGAACGGGTACCCATTGGAACGGAACTTGAAGAGCGAAACCGACCGGGAACTCGCCGAAGGCGAGTTCCATAGCTCGACTCGGAAGTTGGGGAGAAGGACAAGGTGGTTTCGCGTAGCGAAACCTATCGTACTCAAGGGATCGAGTGGCTCCCTGAGTCCGAGACGGGGACGGACCGGAAACTCGCCGAAGGCGAGTTCCGCAATGTGTTCAATGGCCTTCAAGGCCATTGAGCACACATGCGCCCGTAGCTCAGTGGATTAGAGCGTTGGCCTCCGGCGCCAAAGGTCACAGGTTCGAATCCTGTCGGGCGTAATCCATTTCGCGGGGTCAGGAAACACCAAGAATGAAGACCTGACCCCGCACCTGTTGCGAGGGTCATCAGCAGATCTCCCAGGCTTCTCTGTCGCTCCCTGGTGACCCTCTTCCTTCTCCTCAGCTTCTCAGCCACCGGCCCGCGCAAACAGCACTGCACAGCTGGATAGTCCAGGGGGAGGAGGATCGGCATGCGAAACTCGAGACAGTCGGGGCATCTCTGGGAAGTACCGCTGTGATTGCGCCTTGCCTCGGGATGATCTGAAGCTACAATCCCGCCGACGATGTGCGCACAAAGCAAGGACCGCGAAGGGATCCACGCTTTCCTCACTCAGGTGTTCCCGTCTCTATCGCAGAAGGAGATCGAATCTCTCGCTGGGATCATCCTCCAGATCCACTTCGAGGACGACGAACTCGTCGCGCAAGAAGGTTCCTATGCGTCAGGGATCTACATTGTGCGATCAGGATTGCTCAGCATCGGCAAGTATGCCAGCAAGGGGTGGGAGAAACGCTGCCTCCGCTTTCTTGCTGCCGGAGAGATGTTTGGATTGGAGGCGGTGTTCCTGGAGCGAGAGCCAGTCAACGTCCAATTCGCCAAGGCGATTCTGGAATCGGATCTTGTCTTCATCGAACGCTCCAACATACTGGCATTCAGCAAGGAACATCCAGGCATCTTTGCTGACTTGTGTCGGTGGCTTGCTCGGGAAGTCATCATGCTTGAGTTCAAGCTCACGCGCGAGGCCGTCGAGTCGATAGATCGAAACCTTGCACTTCTGCTCATCTCGCTGGGGAACAAGTACGGGGAGAAGGAAGATGGTGGGATCCGACTTGAGCTTCCCATCTCGCGCCAGACGATGGCAGAGATGCTCGGAGTATCCGTCGAGACTCTCATGCGCGCATTGAAGCGGTTCAGGGAGCTGGGACTCATTGCAACGTCCCACAGCACGATTCTGATTCAGGACGTTGAGACACTTACCGCGAGGGCCCGTGCGAGCGATTTCTACCTGTCAATCATGGAGGAGACGCTGTAGCTGGCCCCTTCCTCACGCGAGGACAGACAACTGATCCGTGAGCGCCTCACTGGAGAAGTGGATCCGTCCATCTTCCTCATGGAGCGACGGCAGAGAATCGCGCGCTCGTCGAACCTGACTCGTGGAGATCCCGAGGAGATCCGTGAGAGTTCGCAAATCAAGCTCCATTGGCAGCTGGACCTCTTCGCCATTAGTGACTCTCCCCAGCTTGTGTCCAAGATCAAGCAACAGATGGCACAACCGCTCCTTGGTGGAAGAACGGCTGCGACTCAATGCGCGGCGGACTGACAGATGGCGCACGGCCAAGTGCGCCAGCAAGCGCCAGCGAAGGTCCACATCCTGATCGACAGCGTCTGCGAATGCAACGCGCGCAAGAAACGCAAGCTCGACATCTGCTATCGCACGGCTGCAGGCTGCGTGCAGGGCTTCTCCCCTACCGAGAAGGACCTCAAGGCCGATCAGATCGCCCGGTCCCAGGATCTCGAAGGCTCCGGAAGGACCAGTTCCGCCTTCTCCGCCCAGTGATTCGGAGACGATGCCCCTTCTCACGAGATAGACGCCGGCAGCGTAGCTGCCAATCTGGCAGATCATCTCACCTCGCGCATAGCGGATGTGAAGCGCGCCCGATCCACTGAAGGCGTTCGCCCAGTCGCTACGCTCTGCTATGATCCGTTGCTGGCTCTGTGTCATCTCTCCTCAGTGAGACAGTGCCGCGGAATGCGCGCGGATCCAATGCAAGACGACGACGACTTCGCCCGCTCTTCGCAGGCGAAGAGATGCCGCGTTCTTCTCTGACGTCTGTCAAGTGACGGGCCGTGCCCCCCCATCTGCCAGCAGGGGAAGGGCGGCGCCTCCATCTGGCGATGTCATCTGATTGGCGTATTGCTCCAACAAGACGCCTGAGAAGCCGCCAACGCCAACTTGCCGTTCTGTAGGAAGCAAGCGGCCTAGGTGTCTCCTTGCCTACTGTTCGGGAGGCTGCCGTGATAGCGTGCACGCAGGAGGTGAACGCCATATGGCGATTCAAGATACGCCCAGAGCGATACGACAGCAGGTACCGGAAGCTGAGATCAACCCGTACGAGATGATGCTCCAGCAGATGGATCTTGTGCGCGAGCATGCGGACCTCATCCCGGAGGGAATGTGGGCGATTCTGAGGCAACCCGAGCGTGCGCTTGAGGTAAGCGTCCCCGTGACTTTGGACGACGGGAAGATCGAGGTGTTCACAGGGTACCGGGTGCAGCACAATAGCGCCCGCGGCCCGTGCAAGGGCGGGATTCGATTTCACCCAGGGGTCACTCTTGATGAGGTGAAGGCTCTCGCTGGATGGATGACCTGGAAGTGCGCTGTCGTCAATGTCCCATACGGCGGCGGCAAGGGTGGTGTCTCCTGCAATCCAGCCATGCTTTCCCGCTCAGAGCTCGAACGGCTGACGCGCCGCTACACGGCGATGATTTACCCGTTGATCGGAACGCGCCGAGACATCCCTGCCCCTGATGTGAATACGAACGCTCAAATCATGAACTGGATTGCGGACACAGCCGGCTGGCTCTCGGGTGAGTCGATTCCAGGCATTGTCACCGGCAAGTCTCTTGAAATCGGCGGGGCCCCTGGCCGCCGCGAGGCTACGGGACGAGGTGTGGTGAACATCACACTGGGAGTACTCCAGCGACTGGGGATAGATGTCGCAGAGGCGCGGGTGGCAGTCCAAGGTTTTGGAAACGTGGGGGCTATTGCGGCCCAGCTCCTGGCCGATGCCGGTGCTCGAGTCGTCGGAATCAGCGACATCTCAGGTGCCTATCACTGCCCGAGCGGCTTCAGCATTGATCGGGTCCGCTCCTACATGCAGGAGGCTCCGGGGCACCTTCTTGCTGGATTGGACCATCCGGGCTCAGAGGAGATCAGCAGCGACGAATTGCTCGCGCTTGACGTCGATATCCTGATCCCGGCCGCGCTCGAAGTCCAGATCACGGCCAGGAATGCCTCCGATGTCCGTGCCAAGGTGATCGTCGAAGGAGCAAACGGACCCACAACGCCCGAAGCGGATCTCATACTAGGCGAGAAGGGCGCGATGGTCGTCCCTGACATCCTCGCCAACGCGGGTGGGGTTGTTTGCTCCTACTTCGAATGGGTCCAGAACATCCAATGCTTCCCCTGGGAAGAGGAAGAGACGAATCAACGGCTGGGCCGGATCCTCCTCCGCGCACTCGGAGAGGTATGGAACCTCGCCGAGGAGCGGGGGGTATCGCTTCGGCTGGCCGCGCTGATCCTTGGCATCGAGAGGGTAGCTGGCGCGATTCGACTGCGAGGGATATTCCCGTAGGAGGGATGTGAATGCTTCCACAACCTCCGAGCGGGCTTCTGCCTTGCGAAGTGTCGGCGCGATCGCTTCTTGAAGGCGCGATCGCCCACTGCTCTCGACGATTCGGCATTTCCTGCGGATCGGTCTTGGAGCGACTCAGGAATGGAGATCCCGAACTGCACAGCACGCTTCGCTATGCGGTCGCCAAGGGGTTGAGCAATCACATCGCCCAACTTGGTTGCGCGTTTCGTGGAGTCTACGTATATGGGAGCGCGATCGCACACGAGGCCACACCGTGCTCCGACATCGACATGATCTTTGTGGTAAGCCGCACTCGCGATGAGGTAGCGCGGCTCCTTCTCGGCTTCGACCTTGCCCTCGCGACTTCCTACCAAAGCCTTCTAGGGTTGAGAAGCCATCCGGCATCGCTTCTGGATGTCCGCGTGGTTGATACAGCTCAGGAAGCCGAGGGCAGCGGTCCTGGTGCGTTGCTCGGGGGGATGTTCACCAAGCCCGTCTGTCTATGGCGCTTGGCTCCTGAGACCGCGGGGGTTCTCCCGCGAGGAACCCGTCGTCGACCGCCCACACCTGTCAGCCCGCGTGGATGAAGAGCTGCTTCATCTCTGAAGGCTCGAAAACATTGAATTGCACAACGCTCAGCACGTCAATGTGAGTCTGGCTGCCTGGATTCACGCAGCGGGTTGCCCCAACGTCGACCCTGTAGTCCCCTAGCACAACGGCCTCGTGGCAGTGTCCGCACAGCACGAGATAAGGCTGTGTCCGCTCGATGAACCTCCGTATCTCGGTGCTCCCGATGTGGTCGGGGAGACGTACGAAATCGTAGTAGCCTTGCGGGGCGACATGATCGAGAGGCGTGTCGTACGGTGGAGCGTGGAAGAGATGGACCGTTCTGGCTGGGTCGTAATCACACGCTTCGCTCGTTCCATGCCTGTTCAGATAGGATGGGAAGTCCTGCAGATCATCGGCAATCGTTGACTCGAAGACTCTAGGGACACTCAATATGCCGGAATCTTCGATGGACATGCACGGATCCATTCCAGGAGGGACAAGGCCAGCGCAGTTCTCGTGTTTGACCCAATCCATGATAAGGCCCCCACCGAGTGGCACGTAAGGATATCCGACTACAGCAAGCTGCGGAACATCGGCTGGGAAGAAGGCACGGACCTGTCTTGATTCTCGTAGTTCGACAATCCGATCATTGACCAAGTGGAAGTTCTCAATGCCCAAGGAGAAGTCCCGAAGCAGGGGCTCATTCGCCCGGCGATCGTCGTTCCCCATGATTGCGTATACGTGAGTATGCCGATGTCCGCCGAGGAACGCCTCGAAGAGAGGGATGAAGATTCGCTCGAAGTAGGTGCGTTGTGAGGCTACCGCTTCAAGCTGTCCCCGCTCGGCAATGTCCGCAATCTCCTGCGTCCCCGGAGCAAGATCTCCCATCAGGAAGATCGATGAGATCTTCCACGTATCGGCGATCCGCAGGAGAAGCTCATACAAGAGGGTGTTGCCATGGAGATCGGTCGCGGCAATCGCGTTCATCATGTCTGTAGAAAACGATATCTTGTTGGCGGAGCGGCGACAAGGAACGCGACTGCCTCTGCACCAGCAGAGATTCCGCATCTCTATGGAGCCTGGGGAATTCGAACTCACTTCAGCGCGTCAACGAAACTCCGGACGAAGGTTCCAGGCACGGTGACGTCAGGCGTACCAGTTCGAGATTCTTCCGCTCCGGCCACCCAAACGACGGCAGCGATTGACGTTCGGCCAACCGCTACCGCCATCCTCGAAGGGGCTCGCTCACTTGACACCTGGATCGAGAAGGTCACGGGGACTTCCACGGAGAACCGGCGGCCGTGCAAGTCACGACAGCCCTCGGCCTCTTCCTTGTCCAGGTCAACGTCCAGGATCACAGTCCGCTTCCGTTTCGCTGTTCCCAGTACCGGCGCGAGTCCTGGGCTCTTCCTTCAGGGAAAGATCACGTCCACTTCACAGCGTGCTCATTCCGAAGGCGCAGACTGCGCCATACAAGAGCTAGACATACCACCACACCGACCCACCCCACGGGCTCAGGCGACAGCCTGAGCCCACGCCTTTCTCACCAACCGTCCGGAGGGAAACACCTCGGCGGCGGAACGTCGGAGGCGGGGTCCATGAGGCCGCTGTCGTCCAGACCTTCCAAAATCCAGCGTTGACGTGGGAATTCGTACCGCACCGCGTAGCGCGTTCCCCCGTCGGAGATCCAGTAGGTCAGCTTGCGACGATCCCGCTCAACTTGTCCGACACCTCCGAAGTCAATCCGGCGATGGTTCCAGCGGATCGACTTGATCACCGGATAAGTCAGACTCTGATTGAACGTCACCATCGCATCGACTTCTTCTTCGATCGGTCGCCACATGCTGTTCATTGTGCCCAGTGAACACAGCGCACGTCAAGGCTCGAGATGCCTACGCTCAACTTGAGGTGATGCGAATGCGTCACGAACCGCCGTTCATCGAGCGATTCTCTTGGCGCCGGAACAAGCGAATCGTGCCAACCACCCCGTCGCGGCGACACGGGTCCTACCTCTAACAGGTCCGCTCCGTGCTACCTACGAGCGAGCCGCGGCTACTTCAGGCTGCTGATGAAGTCGTCAATCGGAAGGGCGGGTAGCGTCTGAATCTTCACGGTTCCACGCGATCCAAGCTCGACCGAAACGCGGGTGATCGCGGCGAGATCAGGGGCCTCGACGACGCTCACGAAGTCGTAGGCTCCGACCGTAGCGTATTGGTGGATGACCTTCGCCCCGAACTGCTCAATCTCGTGGTTGACCTCCTTGATCCGCTCGGGATGGTCCTTGACCGTCGCGGCGCCGGAATCGGTCACCCGGCTCAAGAGAATGTAGGTTCCCATATCGCTCACCTCCTCTCTGATGCACCAGTGTAGCACTAGGCGCCCCTGCGACGAATGCCGTCGTGGGAACTCCTCCGTCCGCTGCAACCGCCGATCACGCTCTCCTTGCTCCCGCCTCGAGCCCGCTTGACAACAACGAGAAGTGCATCTAGTCTGTTCCCGTCACACCGCCGTGTTGCTCCGAGAGCCCGGCGCTCGAGGAACGGAGGCCGGTCAGAAGTAGTGGAGTGAGGTGTTCCGTCATGCGTACGCGGGCGAGTCTCTTCTGCAGTCTGTTGTTAATCGTGTATCTGCTTGTCTCAGGGACCCTAGTCCTCGCGGCAAGCGATGACGCGAAGTACGGCCAATCGTGGCTCGACGTCGACTACGTAGGCGATGGGATCATCGGTCATCGGCTCGACATCTACTTGCCCGCCTCTGGGTCTGGCCCCTTCCCCGTGCTCGTCGGAATCTACGGCAGCGCGTGGGCTCGCGATGACAAGAAGGGTCCGACCGGGGCGATGTCGGCTCCGGTGTGGTGTCCCCTGGGTTTCGCTGTCGTCGCCATCAACCATCGTTCGAGTCTCGATGTGACCTTCCCGGCGCAGATCCACGACGCCAAGGCGGCGATCCGCTTTCTGCGAGCCAACGCGGAGACCTACCACCTGGATTCGGATCGGATCGGTGTCTCGGGCGCTTCCTCAGGAGGGCATCTGGCCTCGCTGCTTGGAACATCAGGCGACGTCGGCGAGCACACCTTCCGTGACGTCACGGTCAACCTCGAAGGAACCCTCGGCGACCATCTTGACGTAAGCAGCCGTGTGCAAGCCGTTTCGAACATCTCCGGGACGGTCAACTTCCTTACGCTCAGCTCATGCGGCAGCACGTACGATCACGACGCGCCGGACTCGAACGCTTCACGGTTCATCGGCGGCCCGCTCCAGGAGAGTGCCGAGCTGTGCACGCTGGCGAGCCCGATCACGTACGTCGACGAGGACGATCCGCCGTTTCGGATCTTCCACGGCGAACTCGACACCCAGGTTCCGCATTGCCAGAGCGCTGCGCTCCAATTCGCACTGCTGAGGGCCGGCGTTCCGTCGGAGTACACGCTCGTCGAGGGCGCCGGGCACGGTGACATGAACACGCTTGCGATCGCCGTTGCGCTCATCGAGTTCTTCCAGGGAGTTCTCATGCCCTGAGCCTCCAGCAGATCCTACGAAACGACCCCTCGTGGTCAGTCTGAAGCGAGGGGGGGAATGAGATGGTTCGACATCTCTCCCATGAGGCGAAGCTCGATGCCGCCCGGCTCCGGGCCGTCGGAAGCTGGCTCGGGTCCTCGGATGTACCCGTAGTCGCGCTTGTACTCGGCTACGGTCGTCTCGATCTCTCCTGATGGCTCAGGCGATTCGCTTGTCTGCGAACGAGCGGCTGCTGCCCCCGCAAGGAAGAGGGCGAGGGCCAGGCACGCGACGCTACGACACAACATCGGAAGAGATGAGCTTGCGGATCTCCAACGGCTCACTCTTGTCGAGATCCCGAACAAGCGACAGTGATTGTCGAGGGCAGTTCGCAACGCAGACGCCGCACCCCATGCACCGCGCCCCATCAACAGAGGCGACTCCCTCGTCGACGTGGATCGCGTCGAACGGGCAAGCCTCGGCACAGGCTCCGCATCCGGTACAGCGCTCAGGGTCCACCATGGAGACGTAGCCGGACGAGGCAAGCATCGGCGTCCCGGAGCGCCAGGCCTGCATCGCACCGCAGCAGCAGGAACAGCAGTTGCAGATCGCGTAGAACCGGCCGAGCATCGCGTCCTTGAAGAACGCGTGGTGCACGTGGCCTCGATCCCGCTCGGCTCGAAGAATCTCGACGGCCTCGCTCTGAGAGATCCAGCGCGCCTTCTCCGGATGATGATCGGCGACGAAGCTCGCGAACGGCTCCCCAACGATCAGACAGACATCGAGCGGCAAGCACGGGTCCTCTCGGACCGATCGGCACGGACACTCGAGCGCGACGATGTGGTCGGGATCCTGCATAACGATGTCGCGGGCCGTCGCGTACGGGATGATCTGCTCCAGTCCGCGCAGTTCGATCGGACGATCGAGGGTCACCAGCATCTCGGCGGCCGCTGTCGGGACGACCTTCCCGTGATACCGATCCGCATACGCCTTCTTCGAATTCGCGCCCTGCCGCTCGTCGGAACGCGCAAACAGCGCCGCGAGAAGAGCAACAAACGGCCGGAGCAGACGCGGTGCAGACCGCTCCCCAGTCGCCAGGCCGATGTAGTGATAGGGCCACCGCGTGTAGACGTAGCCGTGCAGGAAGTCGGCAAGAGAGTAGCCGCGAAGCTTGCGGCCCGCCTTCCAGAGCATCCGCGTCGATCGCCTGATCATCTTGATCTCTCCC
>JBARQW010000099.1:0-1960 GCA_049643905.1 Bipolaricaulia bacterium | reverse complement strand
AATCGGCGGCGCAACAGCGGGCCATTCGGCTCACCAGAGGGTGCTCCGCGAAATCGATGAGGCTCTTCTGGCCTTGAACCTCGTCGGCTTCCGGAGCCTCGAATCCCAAGGTCGTCGTGTGGATCGGACCGCCCCGATGCCGCGCCATGAGAGCAACGATCGTGCTCGAGTCGATGCCTGGGCTGAGCCACGCACCGACGGGAACGTCGCTTCGAAGGTGGATGCTCACCGTCTCATCTAGCTTCTCGAGAAGCGCCGAAGCCCAGGCCTCGTCCGTCCTCCCCGCCAGGGCTTCACTTCGCCTCGGGAAGGCAACGTCCCAATACCTCGCAATCGAGAGCTCCCCTTCGCGATAGACCAGGAACGTCCCTGGCTCAAGCTGCCGAATCGCCGCGAAGAGCGTCGACGGCGCGACGACGAATCCCATTGTCAGGAGATCATGAAGCCCGCGAAGATCGACCTCTCGCCCCACGCCTCTCGAGGCAAGGATCGCTTTCTGCTCCGATCCGAAGTAAACACCGTCCTCCGTCGGCGCGTAGTAGAGCGGCTTGATCCCGAAGCGATCCCGCGCGAGAAGAAGCTCGCTCCTCACCGCATCCCAGATGGCGAAGGCGAACATCCCCCGGAGCCGCTCCAGACAGCGTGTGCCAGACTCCTCGTAGAGGTGAACGATCACCTCCGTATCGGACTGCGAACGGAACACATGGCCGCGAGCCTCAAGTTCATTGCGCAACTCGACGTAGTTGTAGATCTCTCCATTGCAGACCACGACAACGGAGCCGTTCTCGTTCGAGATCGGCTGGTCGCCGGTCTCCAGATCGATGATGCTGAGGCGGCGAACGCCCAGACCGACTCCGGAATCCAAGTGATAGCCCTCACCGTCGGGCCCACGATGCCGAAGCGTGTCGGTCATCGCACGCAACATGCTCAGGTCCGGAATCCGCCCGGCACCGGCAAACGCAACGCCCGTGATGCCGCACACCGCCTATCGTCTCCTTCCTGTCATTCCGTGGAGGGCCCTCTCAAGGGCCGGACTCGTCTTGTTGGCGACGTTTGCGCTCCAACATCGGACATGTCGCACACGTCGGCGTGGGAGGGCAGTTGACGATATCACATGCCACGCGCCGCCCTGCAAGTTCAAGGCCGATACGCCCTAGATGCTGCGTCGAACGTCCTTTGATCCACACCACGTCGCCCTCTCGGATCTTGTCCCTGAGGAGCGCCGCGGCGCGCCTGACGGTCCGCCCGGCGTAGATGACGTCCTCTCTGCCAAGGCCTGCACTTCGCGCGCCGCTCAAGAGAGATCTATAGCCTTTCCTCCCCCCCACGAAGACAATAAAGGCTGCAATCGGTGCCAGATCCGCCCCGATCCGCTTGTAGAGCGGTCCTTGCGGGCCGGGTGGCTCTTCGATGTCACCGAGGACTGCGATCTTCCGCTCGCCCGGGATCTCGCGAAGCACATCGAGGCCGACGGCGATCGTCTCCAGCCCCGCCTTCTTCGAGTCGAGCAACAAGAGAACACCTTCTGATGTGCGAAGCGGTTGCATCCGTTCCGGGGCGGGGGTGAGCCTCGCCAGTCGCTCGAGCGCCTCATCCTCAGGAATCCCCGCCTCGTGAGAGACGGCCAGCGCTGCGAGCGCGGGATAGACCATGTGGCGACCGACCAGTCGGATCGCTGCATTGCGAGAGGTTCCCGCGCCGTCGACGCGAAACCTCGTCCTCCCATCGGGATCCATTGACACATCGCGCGCGCGAATGTCGTTCCCCTCGTCGAAGCCGTAGGTGACAACGCGTGCTTGGGTCCGTGATCCCATCCAGCGAGTATGCGGATCGTCTCCATTGAGTACGGCAAGACCCGAAGGGGGAAGGGCCTCCACGATCTTGGACTTCTCGCTTCTCGTGACCTCGAGCGTTCCGAGCGTCGAGTTGTGTTCCGAACCCACCGATGTGACGACGACGA
>JBARQW010000098.1:0-1941 GCA_049643905.1 Bipolaricaulia bacterium | reverse complement strand
GCGATACACCATCGATCTTTCAGCGTCAGATTGACTTCATCCAGGAGAGCGGGATCGTGACGGCGATGGTCGGACTGCTCCAGGCGATTCCCGGCACAAAGCTGTACGAGCGCCTCAAACAAGAGGGTCGCCTACAAGACCAGGTGTCAGGTGACAATCTCGACGGGTCGACGAATATCGTCCCGGGAATGGATATCGAGACGCTGATGGCAGGATACCGACGGATCATGCAGACGATCTACACTCCCCGGGTGCACTACCAACGGATCAAGTCCTTCTTGCGTCGGTACGAGCTTGCGAGGAACAGAACTCACCTGGATCTCCAGCACATCCTCGCCTTCTTCCGCTCCGTGTATCACCTGGGCATCCTCGACTGGGACAGGATCCAGTACTGGAAGCTCTTGGTGTGGGTGCTTTTCAGGCGTCCTAGCGCTTTCCCGCTCGCGATCACCCTGGCTATATACGGATACCACTTCCGTAGGAGCTTCGCGCAGCATCCCTGAGAGCTCGACAGCCAACGATCGTCCCCTCTTGAGGCGGAGGGGCGATCACCCCCTCAGGCAAGCGTCACCACGAGACGCCTAACGAACGCGTTCCGCAATCAGTCCCTCGGGCTCCACACCTCAGTTCCTATCTGGTTCTCGGAGGATCTCAAGGTGCACTTGCCAACCTCCTCGCTCTAGACGTGAATCGCGGTCGCTTCTCACCTATCCGTGGGCGAGTTTCCGGGGTGAAGGTCGCTGGCGTCGCTGGGCGGCTTCGCATACGCTGTGTCTGGACTGCAGGCACCGCGGAAGAGCTAGGGAGGCAAGCGTGAGCGACGCAATGGCGGACCACCCCATTGCCATACAGATATCTGGCATCTCCAGGTCCTTCGGGAAGCTCCTTGCGGTTGATGGTCTGGACCTCGCCGTCCGGCAAGGAGAGCTGTTCTCGTTGCTGGGGCCGAACGGCGCCGGCAAGACGACCACAATCAAGATGTTGTGCTGTCTGCTCAAGCCGAGCAGCGGCACCGCCACGATCATGGGCCATGACATCAAACAGAATCCGCTCGCCGTGAAGCAGGTCATTGACGTCTCACCGCAGGAAACCGCGCTCTCCGAACACCTCAATGCCTGGGAGAACTTGAGTCTGATGGGCAGGAGCCACGGACTCGATAAAGCCGTGGTTCGGAAGAGATCGGAGGAGCTGCTGCAGATGATGGGCCTGCTCGACAGGGCCAAGGAGCGAGTGAAGCGCTTCTCCGGAGGGATGAAGAGGCGGCTCAGCATCGCCATGGCGCTCGTGTCCGACCCTCAGGTGCTCTTCCTGGACGAACCCACTCTAGGTTTGGATCCACAGTCGAGAGCGGGGATGTGGGAACACATCGAGTGGCTCAAGGGCGACAAGACGCTCATGCTAACAACACACTACCTGGAGGAAGCCGACTCCTTGGCCGACAGGATCGCGATCATGGACAACGGGAAGGTCGTGGTCGTGGGTACGTCGAAAGAACTCAAGGCCGGCATCTCCGAACAGAAGGTGATGCGCATCGAGGCCGACGGCCTGAGTGCCGCCGTCATCGAGGGGCTGAGAGCGCTGTATCCAGAGATCGAGGTCGTCGAGGGCGGTATCGAGATCAGCGCCGAGGAGCTGGACCTCTACGAGATTCAAGATTTCTTGCGCCCCCGGGGCGTCACCGTCCGATCCACGTACCTGAAACAAGCCTCGCTGGACGACGTCTTCCTTCACCACACGGGTCGGGAGCTGAGAGAATGAGATTCTTGGAGCTGACGAAGAGGAATCTCAAGGAGATCTTCCGAGATCCCCTGTCCCTCGGCCTCACGATCGCACTGCCGATCGGCCTGTTCTTGATCCTGCAGACCCTCGGGAATCTCGAAGAGATCTTCAAACCCACCGTGTTGGCGCCTGGGATTGCGCTGTTTGGCTTTGTCATGATCG
>JBARQW010000097.1:0-6349 GCA_049643905.1 Bipolaricaulia bacterium | reverse complement strand
TGCGCGAGGAGGGCGGCACAACAACCGAAATCTACGACACGAACGTGGTTGGTGGACGCGCAGGGGACGCTTCGCCTGCCATCCCGGCCCCTACCCTTGGGCTGGTTCTTCCGGCAACCGCGGGGATCTCCCAACCTTCGTGGTCGCCGGACGGGTCGATGATCGCGTTCGCCCGGGAGGCTGGAGGAGACATCGACATCTACGTCGTGGAGAGCGACGGAAGTAACGCCCAGTCGCTCGAGGACTACGTCGACAGCGTGTACAGCGTTACCAACAGCGACATCACGACGGCTGACGACGAGTTCTGTCCATTCTGGTTGGAAGACGGGAGCGGCCTGGCGTACGTCAAACCGGATACGGGCGGCGACTACCAGATCTACAAGGTTGACTTCGCATCTGGCGATGTGGAGCCGCTGACCGCGACAGGGGACAACCTGTCGCCGGCCTCGGAGCGTTAGGAGCAGGACCAGAGACCTCCAAAGGTGCCTGCGGGGAGTGAGAGTCAGACTCTCACTCCCCGTTTCGCTTCTCCCTGCGCACACGAATGGCGATGAAGGCCAGGCCGCCCGCTCCAAGGAGAAGGAGCAGGGGCAAGTCGCCCCAGCGCGCGTAAAGCGCTCGATCCGTTCGCGCGTAGACCGTCCCGTGCAGAACCTCCTCGCGCTTGGTGGCGGCGAGGATCCTCCCCTTCGGATCGACGAGGCCGGAGACTCCGCTATTCGCGGCCTGAACTACGAAGCGGCGGGTCTCGACCGCTCGGAAGACGGCGGCGGCAAAGTGGGCCTCCAGCTCGGAGCTTCCGACGAACCACGCATCGTTGGTGACAATGGCCAGGATTTGAGCACCGTTCTCGACGAGCCGTCTGGCAGGATCGGGGAACGTCGATTCGAAGCAGATCGGCGTTCCGATGCCATCGAGTGGTGCGAACGCTTCTCCCGGCGTCAGGTCGACGGGGAGGAAGGAATCGACGAGGCGACCGAGCCCGATCGCTTCCCAGATTCGCCGGCCGGGGACGTACTCGCCGAACGGGACAGGACGGACCATCTCGTATGTTCCCAAGAGGTCTCCGCTGCTTGAGAGCAGGGCAACGGTGTTGTAGATCTCCCGATCGCGATAGACGCCAGTGCCGAACAGCACGCGCGTCTTCCCGGTCGCCGCCAACGCACTCAGGCGCTCGAGCAGTTCGTCGTCATCCAGGATGAAGGCCGGGAGGATGGACTCCGGAAAGACTACGAGATCGGGGTTTCCGGCGACGGCGAGGCGGCCCAGGTCGATGTATCGTTCGGTCAGGTCACGGAGATTCCGCCCATCGAGCTTCTCTTCCTGCTTTACGTTCGACGAGACGACGGCGACGCGGATCGGGTCCGCGCGCGCCGGCGCGACCGGGACGAGAGAGAACGCGGCGAGGAGGCCGACGGCCGCACCTGCGGCGATCAGATACGTAAGCCGCCTCTGACGGATTGCGAGGAAAACGGCGGCATTCACCAAGACGATGAGCGCGGTGATCGCCCAGGGTCCAAGAACCGAGGCGATCTGGATCAGCGATGGCGTTCGGTACAGCGCGTGATAGAGCGACGAGAAGCCTGTGCCCAAGGGGCCTTGGGCACGGACCACCTCGAGCAACGTTATCGCGACCGGCGCAACGAGAAGGAGCTGGAACGGCCGTGTTCTGCTTTGACGGATCACCAATGAGGCCACGCCGAAGAAGAGAGAGAGATAGAGGACGAGAAGGACGAGCCCCGGGACGACGAGTGGACTGAACCGGTAGAGCGTCAGGATCCAGCGGAAATCCAAGGCCATGAAGGTCGCACCGAACAGGATCCCGTAGAGGAATCGGCGCTTCCCGGAGAGTGCGAAGAAGAGCGGAACGAGCGCGACGAAGACCAGCGGGCCTGCCCCGAACCCGGGCATCGCAAGCGCTGCCAGAACTCCTGACAGCACGGCCGACAGCGCTTTTCTTCGTTCAAGGCGGGCCATATACTTCGGATCATAGCGAAAGAGGGGGGGAAGGCGTGCATCCGGTTCTCGTTCAGCTTGGTCCGCTCACCATCCGCTACTACGGTCTGATGTACGTAATCGCCTTCGTCCTCGGGTTCTTTCTCGTGGCGCGCGAGGCCAAGAGGCGGGGACTCTCGCTGTCGCGAGAGGATCTTCTCGATCTCCTCTTGTGGACGATTCCGTGCGCGATCCTCGGCGCTCGCCTGTACTACGTGGCCTTTCGATGGGACGTCTATGCGCCGAACCCGATTGACATTCTCAAGATCTGGGAAGGGGGACTCGCGATTCACGGGGGCGTCCTCGCCGGGGCGCTCACCGTCTACCTGTTTGCTCGATGGAAGAGGGTCTCTTTCTGGGCGTTGACCGACGCTCTAGTGCCGAGCCTCGTTCTCGGCCAGGCGATCGGACGGATCGGGAACTTGATGAACGGGGACGCGTACGGTCTGCCGACGATGCTTCCTTGGGGGATCCGGTTTCCGGCAGAATCGCCGGCGGGAATGGCCTATCCGGGGATGGCGACTCACCCTGCGATGATCTACGAGATGATTCTGAACCTGGCGATCTTCTCCTTTCTCTGGGCGATCCGGAAACGCGGACACCGCGACGGGTTCTCGACCGCTATGTACTTCATCCTCTATGCGATCGCGCGCTCCATCGTGAGTTTCACACGAGGCGACAGCCTGTGGCTGGGGCCGCTTCGCGCCGCGCACGTGATCAGCGCCGTCTTCGTGGTCGGATTCGGTATCTTGATTTGGCGGCGGCGCCTCTACGAGCGCACGCTCACGGCCTGAAGCCCTCGCCCAAGTAGACGCGGCGTGCGAGCGGGCTTTCCAGGATCTCCTCCGGTGTTCCCGAAGCGATCAGCTCTCCCTGATCGATCAAGTACGCCCTATCGGTGATCGATAGGGTGTCTCGAACGTTGTGATCAGTCACGATGACGCCGATTCCACGTTCCTTCAGCGACGTGATCTCATCCTGCAGATCGGCGATCGAGATCGGGTCGATTCCGGAGAACGGCTCGTCGAGCAGGACATAGCCAGGCGATGCGGCCAGTGACCGTGCGATCTCGAGTCGACGCCGCTCTCCCGAGGAGAGGGTTCCGGCGCGGCGGTCGCGCAAGGAGATGAGCTTAAATTCGTCAAGAAGCTCCTCGCGTCGGGCGTTGCGATCCTTCACTGAGGTGGCCCATTCGAGCGCGATGTCGAGGTTCTCGCGGACGGACGCCTTGGTGAAGACCGAGGGTTCTTGGGGCAAGTACCCGATCCCGCGTCGAGCTCGTTCGTAGAAGGGAAGCGGCGAAATCTCGGTTTGGTCGAGGAAGACGCTTCCACCATCGGCGGCGATGAACCCGATCAACAAGTAGAAGGTCGTCGTCTTCCCCGCGCCGTTCGGGCCCAGGAGACCCGTGATCCGGCCGCGCTCAATCGACAGCGAGAGCCGATCGACGACCGGCCGCCCGTCGTACCGCTTGATCAGACCTCTTCCCTCAAGGGCCATTCGGTTCCTCTCCCTCCTGACGCGCCAGATTGAGGTGCAGTTGGACGCTTCCGGTCGCCGTCAAGCCATCGTCGGTGATCTCGGCGCGATCGGCTTGCAGTTCGCCATCTCGGAAGCGGGCTTCGACGCCTCCGATCAGACGTACCTGCTCCTCGTCGGCCTCGATGCGATCGCAGCGGTAGGCGTCTTCGCCCGACTCGATCTCCACGTTCCCTTCGACGGCGAGAACGTCGTTTGCTTCCTCGGCTCTCTCTCCGCGGATCGTCAGCCGCGGCTCCCGATCGATCGTCGCCATGATCTCGCCCATGATGGTAGCGCGATCGCCTCGAAGGTCGTACTCGAATCGCTCGCCTTCGACGTGAAGATCGCGAATCGACAGCTCGACAGACCCCGAGTGCAGTTGCTCGTCGTGTTCGTTCCAGGTCATCTCTTCCGTCTCGAGACGGAGTCCATCGTCGCGTTCGATCAGCACGTCCCCCGATAGGGTGCTCGAGCGCTCTGCTTGGATGAGACGATCTGCGCGGGCGGTCAGCGACGTCTCGTCCGACGTGATGAAGCGTACTTCGACTCCGGAGAGCGTTCCCTCCTCTCCGACGACTTCGCCTTCGCGCGCTCGAACTTCCCACGCGAGATCCCCCGCTTCCGTGTAGGTGTGGAGCACGACGCCACTGGCCGCGAACGGCACGTCGGACACGGCCGGTCGACGCGGCAGGAAGACGAGGGCCGCAATCCCTGCGACTAGGAGGCCGAGGAGGATGAATTTCGCTCTTGACATGCGCGGACGAAACCGACAAACAGCGGATGGGCCCGAAGGAAATGGGATGTGAACTCGGGGTGGAACTGCACAGAGACGAACCAGGGGTGTTCGCCGATTTCGACGATTTCGGCGAGAAGCCCGTCGGTCGTCGTGCCCGCAATTCGCATTCCGGCGGCCTCGAATCGCTCGACGTACGCCGGATTGAACTCGTACCGATGACGGTGCCGCTCTTCGATAGTTCTCTCTCCATAGCAGGATTGGGCGACGCTGCCATCCGCCAGGACCGTTTCGTAAATCCCGCGGCGCATCGTGCCGCCCATCTGGATGACGTCCTCCTGCTCTTCGAGAAGAGCGATCACAGGATGCGGAGAATCGGGGTCGAATTCCGAGCTGTTCGCCCCTTCCAGAGCAAGCACGTTTCGCGCGTACTCGATGACCGCACATTGGAGCCCAAGACAGATCCCGAAGAAGGGAACCCGGTTCGTTCGGACGAACTCGACCGCTTCGACCTTCCCCTCAATCCCGCGGTGGCCGAATCCGCCGGGAATGAGAAGGCCGTCCACACCAACGAGACACGCCTCCGGCCCGAGCTTCGCAATCGTCTCCGCAGCGATCCAGTCGATCTCGACACCGATGTCCTCGCTCGCCCCGGCATGGACGAGGGCCTCACGGATGCTGATGTAGGAGTCGGTCAATTCAACGTACTTGCCAACGATTGCGATCCTGACCGATCGGCTCGGCGATTCGATCCGTTTCACGTGCTCTCGCCACGTCGTCAGCTCGGGCGTACGAGGCGGCAGATTGAGGCCACTTGCGATCGACTCGGGGAGGGCCTGTTCCTGGAAGATGAGCGGCGCGTGATAGATCGAGGGCAGATCGGGATCCTCGATGACGCGTTCGCGCGGCACGTCGCAAAAGAGAGCGATCTTCTCCTTGACAGGTTCAGGGAGCGGGCGATCGGCTCTCGCGACGATGGCGTCAGGCTGGATGCCGATTGCACGCAGCTCCTTCACGCTGTGCTGCGTCGGCTTGGTCTTCATCTCGTCGGAACTTGACAGGTGCGGGAGAAGCGTCACGTGGATGAAGAACGTGTCCTCGCGTGGAAGCTCGTCCCGCATCTGCCGAAGCGCCTCGAGGAACGGCAACCCCTCAATGTCGCCGACCGTCCCCCCAACTTCGATCACGCCGATCTCGGCCTCGTTCAGCTCCAGCGGGAGGCGGATCAACCGCTTGATCTCGTCGGTGACGTGGGGGATGACTTGAACGGTCTTTCCCAGATAGGCGCCGGCTCGTTCCTGGCGTATCACATCACCGTAGACCTGTCCGGTCGTGAAGTAGTGAGCGGCGGTCAGGGACTCATCGAGGAATCGCTCGTAGCGGCCGATGTCGAGGTCGGTCTCCTTCCCGTCTTGGGTGACGAAGACCTCCCCGTGCTCGTACGGATTCATCGTGCCGGCATCTACATTGACGTACGGGTCGATCTTCTGAAGACTGACTCGGTGGCCCTGAGCCTTGAGGAGAAGACCGATCGACGCGGTAACAACGCCCTTTCCGAGTCCGGACAAGACGCCACCTGTGACGAAGATGAACTTGCGCAAGGGAGCCCCCAAGGCGGTGCTGATTTGAAACAGCATACGCCAACGCTCTTGGGGCGCGCAAGGGCGAATTCATGAGGCGTTGAGGACTGCGCCCGTTCATGCTAGAATCTGGGCTTGTCGTCGGCGGGCGACGGCACACACCGAACAGAGCAGCTCGAAAGGATCGATGAACGATGTGGTGGCGACTGGTTTTAGAAGTCTTGTTCTTCGTTGACTGCGGGCTCTTGCTGATGATCATCCTCTTGCAGATGAGCGAGCACTCGGGACTTGGAGGAGCGTTCGGGTCGGGTGGATCGAGTACCGTCTTCGGCCGCGACGAAGTGCGGGATCCGAAAAGGACGCTCACGGTCGGGCTCGCGACGGCCTTCATGGTGCTCGGCTTCATCCTGTCCGTCGTCTAGAGGGCCGAGGATCGCGGTCGTCTTAGAATCTGTTCATCCCCCTCGAGTCAGCGCCGCCGGTCGCTTCCCCTGCTCAAGGGAGCACGTCGCATGAGAAA
>JBARQW010000096.1:0-2272 GCA_049643905.1 Bipolaricaulia bacterium | reverse complement strand
CTTATGCCTGGGGCGACACACATGCTACAATGGGAGGTACAAAGGGCTGCAATACCGTAAGGTGGAGCCAATCCCAAAAAACCTTCCTCAGTTCGGATTGAGGTCTGCAACTCGACCTCATGAAGCCGGAATCGCTAGTAATCGTAGGTCAGCCACACTACGGTGAATATGTACTCGGGGGTTGTACACACCGCCCGTCACACCAACCGAGTGGGGGGTACCTGAAGTCGCCCTTTTGAGGGCGCCGAGGGTAACTTCCGCAAGAGGGGTGAAGTCGTAACAAGGTAGCCGTAGGAGAACCTGCGGCTGGATCACCTCCTTTCTAGGGAGCATCGGACCAACACGACTAAGAGGATCAGGACTACGCTATCCCTTTTCATCCTATTCCTACCAAGCAGGGCCATCGGTCTGTCGGATTCCATCGCGAAGGTGACACACGGTACCTGTTTCGCACGTTGACTGGTCAGGGCTGAGTTCACCCTGTCCTGCTTTCGTCCTCCTCCCTTTGCAGGCTCTTGCTGAGCGATCCGAACTCCGGATCGCGGGGGAAGGGGAGACGGATCGTGAGCCAGGACTTCGCCGGAATCGTGTCCAGCTTGAGCCGAGCACTCTTCGATGTCATCACCGGGAGGGCAATCGGGGAACGGGATCAGCAGCTGCTCCTGATGGCCTTGCTCGGGATCGGGGCAACGATTGCCGCGGCTCCCGCGACCAGTCTCCGCGGTGCTTGCTGTTCCCATGCGCCGGCCACGTGTCCCCTCGTTCTTATCGACAGGTGACGCACGTCACCTAGTGTCGTGCGTCACAGCTAGCCGTCCCTCGCCCCCTGTCCCGGCCTCCGACTCTTGGTCGAGGTAGCCTTTCATCCTGATGAGAAAGGGAGGGCGGATGATACCTAGCGTCAGTGACAAGGTGCACTTCTCCAAGCTCATGGCCGAATTGGGGGATCTTCTGCATGCCGAACGTGGTGAGACGATTTACCACCCCGGAACCCTCAGTACGTCGGTCTACCTCGTCGAGAAAGGGCGTGTGAAGCTTGCCTACCTGGACGAAAGCGGGAAGAAGCTGACCCTCTCGATCCTCGACGATGGGGAAATCTTCGGGGAGATGTGCTTGGTCGGAGAGAAGCTTCGACGGCACCTGGCGACCGCGATCGAGGACACGATCGTCCGCTCGATTCCCAAGAAGGTCTTCTCAGATGCAATCAACGCGGAGGCAGCGAACGTCGATATGCTGGTCCGCCATTTCGCCCACAGGATGAACGAGTACGAAGAGACGCTCGAGGATCTGGCGTTCCGCGACATCCAGGCGAGACTGTCGCGACAGCTCCTGAAACTCTCCGACGAGTACGGCGTCGAGACGAAGGAAGGGATCCTGATTGGATTCCCGGTGACGCACAAAGATCTGGCCGACATGATCGGGTCGGCGCGTGAGAACACGACCCTGGCGCTCAATCGGTTCGCGCGTGAAGGGATCCTCGACAAGAGCCGGTATCGAATCGTCATCAAGAACGAAGCGGGGCTCCGCAAGAAGATCACGGCTCTCTAGGCCTTCAGCCTAGAGAGCATGGGGAAACGGGCTGAGCGGATTGCTCAGCCCGTTTCCCTTGTGGGTCTTCCTGCGCCTCAAGAGGCTGAAGAGAGAGGGGATCAGCGGACGCTGATCCCTTTTCTCTTGGCGTGCAGCACTGATGAGACTTACAGAGCCAGACTCAATGGGCTCGGCATCTCAAACCTCAGCCCCCGGCCTCATCGACTTCGAGTTTCCCATTGCGTCGTGGGTAGCGTGCGCCGATCACTGCGGGTCACGAAAGGAGTTCGATGAAGAAGACGATTCGGCAGGAGCTGTTCGCGGCGGAGCTGCTGGAGATCCTCGAAGAAATGTTTGACACACATCATGGCGTCTTCCTCGATGAGGGCACATCGCTGTTCGCGACGCTGGAGTCCGTGACCGCGGAGATCGCATCGACGCCGATGGCAGCCGGCACGGTGTCGATCGCGGCGCACGTCGAGCATGTGATCTTCTATCTCGAGGTTCTCGGCGGCCACATCGCGGGCGAGGGAGTTGGCGAGCTCGACTGGGGCGAGATCTGGGAGCGGGTCAACTGGGTGAGCAAGGAGGAATGGAACGAGCTTCGCGACCGCCTGCGAACGACGTACACCGGGCTCATGGAAACCCTCCGAGCGATCGAGGATTGGGAGCAGAACGACGCTGTCGGTGCCTCCATTGCCATCGTTGCGCACACTGCCTGCCATCTCGGCGCGATTCGGCA
>JBARQW010000095.1:0-1976 GCA_049643905.1 Bipolaricaulia bacterium | reverse complement strand
CGCGTCCCACTGTTGCGTTTCGCCCTCGTGGATCCACTCGTAGCGCCGAACCACAAACCCGGCGGGGACCGCGCGTGCTGTGACCGTTCTCGTCACCTCGTCGATACTGCCGCGTGCGTCCGTCACGCGCAACGTCACCGTATGCGACCCTTGTCCGAAGCTGTGCGAGACCGTCCTGCCCGTGGCCGTCCCAGCATCACCGAGGATCCACTCGTAGCTCAACGTGTCCCCGTCCGGATCGTAGCTTGCGGAGGCATCGAGGGTGACGGCGAGCGGGGCGTATCCCTCTTGCGGCGAAGCTTCGAAATCCGCAACCGGAGGGAGGTTCTCCGCTGGAGAGAAGCACCCACCGAGGAAGAGAATCCCCGTGAGGAGTCCTGCAACTGGGTATCCGAAGATCCTTCTCAGACCGCGCATGGAGGAGCCATTGTAGTTCGCATTCTCCCCCTTCTCAACGGCGCTAATCCCTTTCCGATGGATGTTTCGTGCTCCAGGATCGTTGACCGATCTTCTCATCTGTGCTACCATCGATCTCGCCAGGGGGGCTGGGTCATGTACATGATCATTGTCGGCGCGGGGAGCATCGGAGCAAGCCTGATCGACATCGCCGTCTGCGAGAAGAACAACGTCGTCGTCATCGACTCCAACGGGGATCGCGCCCGCAGCATCCAAGAGCGTCACGACATCACCGTGTTGAATGCCAATGCAACCTCGGCAGAGACCCTTCGTGAGGCCGGAGCGGACCGCGCCGATTCCCTGATCGTTGCCACGAGCGACGACGCCGTCAATCTGATGGTCGTCTCGATCGGCGCCGATCTTGGCGTCAGATCGATCGTCTCGATCGTAAACGACAAGGAGCACGCCGACTTCTTCCGCAAGCTCGGCGCCAACGTGATGGAGAATCCGGAAGACATCGTCGCCAACCATCTGTACAACGTCGTCAAGCGGCCGAACGTCATGGACTTCACGCTCCTCCCTGAAGGGGCACAGGTTTTCCGGCTCGAAGTCGGCGCGGAGTCCCCTCTGGTCGACCGATCGATCGCCGAGAGCCGTCAGCGCGAGACGATTCCCGCAACGATGCGCGTGATAGCCATCGCGCGGGACGGAGAGCAGTCGCTTCCGGAGGACGACGCTGTGATCCAGGAACAGGACGTCCTCACAGTCTTCTCTCTCGATCGTGTGAGTGACGATCTGATAGAGAAGCTCTCCGGATGAGTCCTTCCCTCTTCAACGCGCGGCAGGATCTGCACATCATCCTTCGCGACCTCGGACTCCTTGTCCCCGTCGTCGGCGTGATGGCGATCATCTCCCTCGTGATCCCGGGCGCGTTTGGTGAGGGCTACGCGCTCTTCCCGCTCCTCATCACGGCCGCCGTCTCCTTCGTCCTCGGCGCCGCCCTCTACTTCCCGTTCCGAAACGCCGGAGAGACACGGCTGAAACACGGGATGATCATCGCCGCGTTCGGGTGGCTTCTGGTTGCGGCCCTCGGCTCCCTTCCGTTCGTCCTCACCGCCCTGTTCGCGGAGTCGAGCGGCAACGCCTCGGCTACCCTTCTTTACTTCAAAGACCCTGCGAGTGCATTCTTCGAGTCCATCTCCGGGTACACGGGAACCGGTCTGACGATGGCCTCACGCGCCGACCTCCTGCCGAAGACGCTGCAGTGGTGGCGGAGTTTCACCGAGTGGATCGGGGGAATGGGCGTCATCGTCCTGATGCTCGCGATCCTCGCCGGTCCCCGCCCCGGGGCCGCGACGCACAGCCTGTACTACGCCGAGGCGCGAGGAGAGAGAATCCATCCGAGTATCCGAACGACGCTTCGGACGATGTGGAGGATCTTCCTTCTGTACACGTTCATCAGCGTGATCGCGCTGTGGGGCGCCGGGATGCCGATGTGGGAGTCGATCAACCACGCGATGACAGGCATCTCAACCGGTGGCTTCAGTGTCACCGCGAACAGCATCGCAAGCTACGACAGT
>JBARQW010000094.1:0-2080 GCA_049643905.1 Bipolaricaulia bacterium | reverse complement strand
GCGACCACGTCTTTCCTCGGAGGTGCCGCGTCATCGGCCTCCCAATCTCCACCGACTGCCCCCCAAGGGAATCCCTCAGCGTCGTCGCCGGCGTAGAAATCGACCGTCTCGACAGCGTGATACGCCAGCCTCGCCGGCGTCGTGCTCGGCGTCACACCGGAACACCAAGCCTCCTCTGTGAACGATTCGATCGCGGATCGGAGCATCGCCGACGCCTGGCCGAACTGATGCTGCAGCGCTTGCAGCGCGGGATCATCCTTCATGTCTCTCCCTTCTCGTTCCGGACGAAGATAGCACCGTCTGATCGGGCACGCCAATCCGGTGGGTCGAGTGCCGCACCCCGTCTCCAAGGGCGGGGCAGATGTAGAATCCTCCTGTGTCCAAGGAGAGCCCCTACGCGGACCGCGCTTCGACGTACGCGAAGCATCGTTGGCCGTATCCCCCGGAGGCCGTCGAGTTCCTGGTCGATCGAGCCCGGATCACCGCCGACAGCGACGTCGCAGACGTCGGCGCCGGAACAGGCGCCCTCACCGAGCATCTCGTCGATCGGGCTCGCACGGTCACTGCCGTCGAGCCGGATGAGGCGATGCGCGCCCACGCGGACAGGCGGCTCGCAGTTCACCCAAGCTACCGAGGCCTCCCTGGGACCGCAGAGGAGACGGAACTACCACCTTCTTCCGTCGATCTGGTCACTGTGGGCCAGGCGCTTCACTGGTTCTCGCCGGCGGACGCCCTTCGCGAGTTCGGCCGAATCCTGCGTCCGAACGGAAGACTGGCCATCCTCTGGAGCACGCCGGCTCCGTCCTCGATCGGCTCGGAGACCGCCCGCCTTCTCGATCGCTACGGCAGGCTGTTGCGCGGTCGAGTGCCGGCGTCCGTCGACGAGCTGCTGCCGCTCTACTTCGATCCCGCGCTCGCCGAGCACTCGACCTTCTGCTGGCATGTCGACGAGGACTGGTCCCGGTTCATCGGAGGTCTGTCATCCTCAGCCCTTGCTCCGAGTGAGAAGGATCCTGCCTACCGCCCCTTCTGCAACGATGCACGCGAGATCTTCTCCCGGTTCAGCGAGTCGGGAACGCTCCGGATCGAGATCGAGACCCACGTCGTCGTCGGGCCGCTTCTTCCGTAATGCGCCTCGCGCGAGAGCCGGATGCGCATTCACCCCTTCCGTTGGATCGTGCCCGCGTCGACGTGCTAGACTCGGCTCCCAAGACGGAACATGCGACGAAACCGCAATCTTCTTCAGCGATCCGGCGCATGAGAGGAATCCACAAGACGAGGAGCTGATCATCACCATGGCGACAATCGACAACCTGAAGGAGGCCTTCGCGGGCGAGAGTCAGGCCAACCGGACGTATCTGGCGTTCGCAAAGAAGGCGGAGAAGGACGCCTTCCCGCAAGTGGCGAAGCTCTTTCGTGCCGCCGCAGCGGCGGAGACCGTGCACGCCCACGCCCATCTGCGCGTCCTCGGAGGCGTGAAGGAGACGGCCGAGAACCTTCAAGCCGCGATCGACGGAGAGGGTCACGAGTTTACGGAGATGTACCCGAAGTTCGTCCGAGAGGCAGAGGCGGAGGAGAACAAGCCCGCGCTGATGTCGTTCCAGGCCGCTTTGGCGGTCGAGGGGATCCATCACGGGCTCTATACAGACGCATTGAAGTCCGTGGCATCGGGAGAGGATCTCGCCGCGCACTCACTCTACGTGTGCAAGATCTGTGGGAACACCGTCTACGACGAAGCCCCCGACGTCTGCCCGATCTGCGGCGCCAAGCGCGAGATGTTCTTCGAAGTCCGCTAGCCGTAGCGTCGTCGCCGGCGAACCAAACACCGGATGCCAAGGGGCTCAAGAGAGCGCCCCGTGGGTTCGGTCTTCCTCCACTGACTCCGCGGGGTCGTGTGTCGGTTCGTGCTCGTCGATTCCGGGTCCCTGGTCGCCGTCGCTCGCACCAATCCGCTTATCACCCACGGCGCCGTGGAGAACGGAAGCACGTTCGTTGCCTGCAGTTTCGACGGAAGCGGCACTTCAGAGCCGAGCAGTCGGAGACCGCGGACACCATGAGCCACACGCTCAACGTTGAAGGA
>JBARQW010000093.1:0-7257 GCA_049643905.1 Bipolaricaulia bacterium | reverse complement strand
GAGGTCGTCGAGGAGCATCGAGAGCGCGTTGACGAAAAAGAGGATCCCGAAGAAGACGTCGAAGGGGCCGCTCTTCGGCATCGTCTTCCAGCTTCCGGATTCGATCGCGCGAAGGCTCAGTGGTTTCACGGTTCACTCCTGTTAAGTACTTTGTATCGCAAAGTACTCCGTAGTATAGCACCCGGAATCCGGAAGTCAAGCTCGCTGAGATGTTCGAACAATCGCCAGTTCAGGACGGGAATGTTACTTGTGTGGACTCGTGCGGCGCGGATTGAGTGACGCGGAGTCGGGGTGCCTAGAAGATGAAATACAAAGGGGCGACGACGCCCGGAGACTTGTCGCCGCCCCTGCAACTGTCCTGCCGAAAGCCACAGGAGGTCGTGCCGTCGGAGGTGCTACTTGTCCTTTCCCTACGCCTTTCCGTTGTTTCCCTGCGCGCCGTGCTGATTCGACTCCACTTCTGGGTCTTCGTTCTTGCCGTTGTTCTGGTTCTCTTCCTTGTCCTGATGCTTGAACTCGCCCTGGCCCGTCACTTCGTTCGCCGCCTGTCCCCAGGATTGGTCCTCCTGCGTGGCGGCCTCTAGGGCCGCTAGGATTTCGAGGATCTCGGCCGGTGTTGCGCCGTCCCGGAGCGCATCCTTGGTGACGCGAATGATGATCCCAGGCGGAAGGCCGCTCTCGACCAACTCCCCGACGCGGAACAGCGCATCGGCCTCCACCCCGGACTTCTCGAGTGCGTTGAGGATGCCCGGCGGTGCCACTGCTTCGGTGTAAGCTGTGGCCAGCGCCGCCAGCGGGTCGATGGACGGATCGGCAAGGTACTCACTGAGCACGGACGCAATCGCCGCCACGCGGAGATCCAGTGCCTCGGGTTCGGTGAGGCTCTCCCAATTTACGAGCACCAGCAGCTCGGCCGCCAGCTGGACGACGGCATCCGGCTCAAGCAGGCCGGCATCGAGCACGACCTCGAACGCGGAGACGAGAGCCTCTTTTTGCTCGGCGGTTGCTGTCACGTTTCCGTCGACAAGCTCGACAATCTGCTCGAGCGGCGTCTGGACTTCGATAAACGGGTCGATCACAACCGACGGGGTTTGCATGTCCTCCGCCAATGCTACAAACGTGGCTGAGGCCATCAGTAACAGCGCGAGCACGACGATGTGTCTTGATTTCGGCAGTCCGGCCATCATGGGTCCTCCCGTAGATCCGTGACTTTGCGTCCCCGGCTTTCGCGCGGGTTTGCCGTTTCGTTCAGGTTCGAGGAGGATTATACCACGATTCGCCGATTGACAGCAGTTCCGAGGGCGTGCCTGGCGAGTGAACGGTTCGGTCGGAGACATCGACAAACTTGTCGTAGCAGAGCGCAACCGCAGAAGGAGGAATCATCGTGACGAATCCGCAACAGTTCTACGAGCGTTCCCAGGCTTGGATCGATCGTCTGATGGAGCTTAACCCAGGTGCGGCGACGCAGTTGGGAGACCATCGCTTCGACGGCGAGCTCGGCGACTTCACGCTGGCGGCGCAGGACGCGCAAAACCTTGAGTTCAAGGGGATTCAGGCTGAACTTGCGGAGATGGAGACCGGAGATTGGCCGAACGATGCGCGCGTCGATCACACGCTGATGACGCAGATCATCAAGAGCTTCGTCCGGGGCCACGAGCGGCTTCGGGGGCACGTACGCAATCCCGGTCAGTACATCGACGCGACGACGGGCAGCGTGATGATCCTGATCATGAAGGAGTTCGCGCCCCTGCCAGAGCGGCTGAAGTTCGCGCTCGAGCGGACTCGGCAGGTACCGAGAGTGCTGCGCGAGGCGAAGGAAACTCTCGTTCCCAGCGAGGTTCCCCGGGTCTGGGCGGAGACGGCGATTGAACAGGGGCAGATGGCCTCGATGCTCTTCACCGCGCTTCTTCCGAGCCTCGCCCAAGGCGCGGCACCCGACTTGGTTGGAGAGATCACCGAGGCTGGTGCGGAGGCCGGGAAAGCGATCGAGGACTACGTCGAGTTTCTCCGCAACGACTTGCTGCCGAAGGCCCTGGCCGACTTCGCGGTTGGCAAGGAGCTGTTCGACGAGATCTTGCGTGAGGACCACATGGTCGACTACGATGCCGACGAGCTGATCGAGACGGGCTGGGAACAGTTTGAGCTGACCAAGCGACTGATGGAAGAGGTCGCGAAGGAGATCGATCCGGCGAAGTCGGTCGAGGAGCTTCTCGAAGAGGCCAAGGCCGATCACCCGACGGCCGAAGGGCTGCTCCAAGCGTACGAGGTATCGATGGCCGGCGCGACGCAGTTCGTGATTGACAACGACATCGCAACGATTCCCGATGGAGAGACGCTCCGAATCATCGAGACGCCGGTGTACATGCGTCCGCTCATCCCCTACGCGGCCTACATGCCGCCCGGGATTTTCGAGGAGCAGCAGGACGGCATTTTCGTTGTGACACCGGTTGACCCGAGTGCGCCAGCTGAGGCCCAGGAGCAGAAGCTGAAGGGCCACTTCAACGTGAAGCTCCCCGTCGTGGCGCTGCATGAGGCGTATCCGGGCCACCACCTTCAGCTCGTGTGGGCGAACAGGGCCGAGACCATCCCACGGCGGATGGGCTCGTTCCTCTCGACGCTCTTCATTGAGGGTTGGGCCTTCTACTGCGAGGAGCTGATGGAGCAGCTGGGGTGGATCGCCAAGCCGATTCAGCGGCTCGGTCGCCTTCACGATCAGCTGTGGCGCGCCGGGCGGATCATCCTCGACGTCTCCTTGCACACCCGAGGGATGACTGTGCAGGAGGGAATCGACTTCATGGTCGAGAAGGTCCAGCTGGAGCCGGCGAACGCGACCGCCGAGGTTCGGCGCTACACCCAAACGCCGACGCAGCCGCAGTCCTACTTGATGGGCAAGCTGCAGATCCTTGAGCTCGTTGAGGACTTCAAGAAGGCGAATCCGGACGCGAGTCTTCGCGAGGTGCACGATACGATGCTCGCAGCAGGGTCCCTGCCGCCGCGTCTGATGCGTCAGGCGCTCGGCCTCTAGGAAACACGTTCGAGCGGCGGGCACGCCACCGCGTGTCCGCCGGTCTCTCCTCCCACAGCTTGAGATTCCCGCGTCGCGCTCCGGTCTTGTTCGGTACCGGATGCGGCGCGTAGATCGCTTCACGCCCTTCTCACGTTCTTGCGATCGGGCGACACCGGCCCTACCCTCAGGCGGTACATGCGTGGCATAGGAACGGAGGGAGTATGAGAGTCATCGGCGCGGTTCTCGTCATCAGCATTGCGCTCTCTGGGATGGCCTTGGCGGACGATCACGGAGATTCCCCGTTGGCGGCGACGCCGGTTGCAGTCGGCAGCGGCCTCCTCTCGGCCTGTATCGAGGCAGGCGGAGATATGGACTACTTCTTCTTCCAGGCGGCGGCGGGTCGGACGTACCTGCTTCTAACGAGCCATCTCGACGAGGGAACGGACACGGTCCTCTATCTGTTCGACACTGATGGGAGCACGATCCTCCGTGTCGACGATGACGGCGGAACCGGTGGAGGATCTCGCGTCGAGTGGGCGCCCCTGTCTGCCGGAACCTACTTCGTGATGGTTCGCCACGCTCAGGCGACGACAGGAACAGGCTGTTACTCGCTCTCGGCCTCGACGCTCCAGGTCGACGATCACGGAAACGACTCCTTGACGGCAACGCCGCTGCTCGTCGGCGGGAGTGCGCCCGGATTCCTCGAGACGGCCGACGACGTCGACGTCTTTCTCTTCTCGGTCGAGAGCGGATACAGCTACGCGATCGAACTGGAGAAGACATCGGGGGACGGGACTGCACATCTCGATTTCCTCGGCGAGACGGCCAACGACATCCTGGCGGCCGCGATCACCAACGGCGGACCGGCCCGCGTTACGTGGGAGGCGACAGCGAGTGGAGTCCGCTTCCTGGCCGTTCGATCCGAAGGCGGGACCGGCGGGTACCGCCTCTCGGTCGATCAATCCGGCTACGTCGACGACTTCGCCAACAGCGCGGCCACGGCCGTCGACCTGAATGCGCTCGGTCTGACGGCGCGTGGGCGGATCGAGGTCGCCGGCGACACCGACTGGCTCCGCTTTCGGGCACGCGAAGGCGGGGCGTACCGATTCGTCGTCGGCGCCGCCGGCCCGATCCGTACGGCTCTCGTCGGACTCGATGGCGAGACCGTTCTCGAGGAGACCTCGACGATCGGTGGGAACGGACTGGAGATCGAATGGATCGCGCCGAGCGACGGCGTCTATTTCCTCGAGATTTCGTCGACGGCCGGATCCGTTTCGTACACGCTCCGACTCGATGCGACGCTCCAGCTTGAGCTGCTCGGTCAATTCAACCCCAGGGGCTACTCGTTTGACGTCGTGGCGGATGGGTCGTTCGCCTATCTGATCGTCGGGGCGCAGGGACTTCTCGTCGTTGATGTATCGAACCCGGCGCTGCCGGTCGAAGTGGGGTCGCACAGCACCCGAGGCTACGCGCAAGCGATCACGCTCGAAGGCGATCACGCTTTCGTCGCCAATCGAAGCGACGGGCTGACAGTGCTCGACGTCTCCGATCCGATGCGTCCAGTCGAGGTTGGGCATCTGGACACGCCTGGGTCGGCCTGGGACGTCGCCGTCGAAGCGGACCGCGCGTTCGTCGCCGACTCCCAGGGAGGCCTACACGTCATCGACGTCGGACGTTCAGGCGATCCGTCCTCGGTCGCGGCACACGCAACGAGCGCGTTCGCCAAGTCCATCTGGATAGCGAATTCGGTCGCTTACGTCGCCATGGGTGACGCTGGGTTGGAGCTGATCGACATCTCCGATCCGGAGAATCCGGCGACGCTGAGCCTCATCAAGACGTTCGGAGAGGCGAACGGCGTGGCGGTCGCAGACGGGATCGCGTTCGTCGCGGCCGGATATGGTGGGATCCGGATCATCGACGTCAGCGATCCGACGGCGCCGGTCGAGATCGGATTCATCAGTACCGCGGGAGAGGCGATGGGGATCGCTCTTGCCGGCGGGATCCTCTATGTCGCGGAAGCGACCGACGGCCTGTCTGTCTACTCGGTCGCGGACCCGATGAACCCTCAGCGTGCCGCGCAAATCGACACGCCAGGGGAGGCGACCAGCGTATACATCGATGACGGAAGGGCCTACGTCGCCGACCGCGAGGAAGGCCTACAGATCGTCGAGCTTCTGCAGTAGAGAACCGGAAGGAAGGCTCCGCGGCCTCCCCTCCGGCTCTTCTTGTTCTCTTCTCCCTTACCGCGGTTCCGAGAGTTCCACCGGGACGTTCTCCGACGTGTCGGTCCCGTTCCCGCTGAACGTGTTGTCGTAGCCTGCGATCAACGATGCGGATCCCACGTAGATGCCGAATCCGGCGTTGTCGGTGAAGGCGTTTCCGCGCACCGATCCGATCGACGTCTCCACATGGAGGCCGTCGCTCGTGTTCTGCGACAACGTCGAGTCGACCAAGGACAGGACGGATTGGTTCGCTATCGAAATCCCGTGCCCCGCGTTCCCCGTGATTGTCGACTGACGGATCGAGGCCGACGACGTGTCGATCGAGAGGCCGTCGGACGTGTTCTCACCGATCGTCGTTTCGACGACGAGGAGGGCCGATCGTTCGACGGCGCTCACACCGACCCCGAAGTTCCCGCTGATCGAGGTCTCCGCAAGAAGGGCGGCGACCGACCGCGTCAGCGATAGCCCACCGCTCGCGTTCTCCGTGATCAGCGATCCGAGCGTCATCAACGCGGTTTGATGGATCGCTTCGATCCCCCAGCCCTCGTTGGCACGGATCGTGCTGTTCGTCACCGAGGCCGGCGAGTTGTCGAGCAAGAGGGCCGTTGCGGGATGATCGGCGATCTCCGCGTCGAGGAGCGTGATCGTTGCGTTCAGTGTGTTGACAGCGACATCGCCGTTCGCCCGTAGCACGGATCCGCTCGATACAACCGCCGAGCTGTTGATCAGATCGAGCGCGAAGCCGGTGTTTTGGCTGATTGTGCTCCCGGCGATCGTGATCTGAGAGTCAAGGGCGGAGACGCCGACGCCCCGATTGTCGGCCAGGACGCTCTCGACGAATTCGAGAGAGGAGCGATCGAGCTGGATCGCGTCGGTCGGGTGATCCGTGACGCTGGTGTCATCGAAGGCAACCGTCGACAGAACCGCTTCCAGACCGGCGCCGTCGTTGTCCTCAATCCGCGCGCTCGAAATTTCAGCGCGGGAGTCGTCGAGGACGATGGCGCTCGCGCCGTGTCGCGTGATCGTTGTGCCGGCAATCGTGAGGGTCGCTCGCACTGCCGTCACGGCATGGGCGCTGTTGTCGAAGATCTCGCAGTCCTGCAGGCTGACCGAGCTTCCGTCGAGGACGACAGCGTCGTCAGGGTGGCCGCTGACCGTGCTTCCGATCAAGGTGACCCTGGCCCGTTCGCTCGCGGTGACGGCCGACGATCCGTTGTCGGTGAGAAGAGACGTCGCAACCGTCGCCGACGTCGATCGAGCGTCGAGGGCGCTTGCGCCGTTCTCGGAGAGCGTGCAGCCCTGGATCGTGATCTTCGAGTCGACGGCGTCGATCCCGTCCTCACTGTTCTCCGTGACCGAGGAATCGATCAACTTCGCGGAGCTTCCGGAGAGTCGGATGCCGTCGGTGGAATGGTCGGAGACGCGACTTGAGCCGGAGAGGTTGACGATCGCTTGGGAGCCGATGATTCCGACGTCTCCGTTGCGGGAGATGTCGGTGGCGATTGCGTCGACCGCGCCGTTGTCGAGGGCGACACCACCGTTGCGGTTCCCGGTGATCGTCGACGTCATCAGGACGCACGTTGCTCCGTCGGTTCCGTAGACACCGTACGTCCCGTTGTCCGAGATCTGTCCGTCGGTGATCTCGGCCGATGTCCCGAACAGCTTGAGTCCTTCGTTCGGATGGTCGGTGATCGACGTGTCATCGGCGATTACCCTGCCGTTCGATCCGAGGATACCGACGGTCCCGTTCCCGCGAATCTGCGATCCGGAAAGCTCTACGGTACTCGAGATGAGGGAGATTCCTTCTTCGCCGTTCTGTGCGACGGAGCCTCCCGAAATCTTCACCTCGGCGTTCACGTCGGCGAAGATGCCGCGACGTCTGTTGTTCTCCACGGTCGTGATCTCGAGTTCGGCCTTGCTGTCCGTCAGGTTCAGTCCGTCGCTCGGGTGATCCGTCACTTCCGAGCTCGACAGGAGGATGGTCGATGTGGCCGCCAGGACGCCGTGTTCGCCGTTCTTAGAGATCGT
>JBARQW010000092.1:0-5275 GCA_049643905.1 Bipolaricaulia bacterium | reverse complement strand
CTCGCCCAAATCGCGAAGTCTAGACCTCGCGAGATCCACCTGGGCAGGGTCGAGGTCAGTTGCTGTCACTCGAACCTCGAAGCGTTCGACCAATAGACGTGCCAACGCTCCCTGCCCACAGCCCAGTTCGAGACAGCGGGCGCCAGGCATCAGATTGACCAGGGACAGTAGCTCAAGCGCCACCTCCACTGTCCGCTCTGCATGTACCGTGCTGTTGACCGCGCGCTTCTCAAGCGGCGTTAGCCGCATCAGACGTCTCTTGAACCAGGAGTCTTCGACCTTTCTATCCATCTGAATCACCTCCGCATCCGCGGAGTAGGCTACCGATTGCGCCTGAAACCGCCCCGAGAGGTGTCGTCTCAGCAGACTACAGAACCCTATGGTGCTGGACGATCGCTGGTTCTGTTCTTGAGCGCTACGAGCAGAGTGTCGACCGCAAGCTTCGCGCAGTGCGCATTTTCCTCCGGCAAGCCATTGACTGCCTCGATGAGCTGTTGCGGTGTGATCTTCTGCGCTTCCTCCACTGACAGACCTTCTATCATGGTAGTGAGCATGCTTCCGCAGGCCACTGTCAGCCCACAGCCGTCGGTCATGAACCCGGCCTCCTTGATTCTCTCCCCCGTCAGTCGTAGATAGATTTCCATCGTGTCGCCGCACCAGCCATGTACAACTCCGTACGCATCCGCCTCAGCCAGTCTCCCCAGGTTCTTCGGGTTGAGAAACCTCTCAACCGCTCCATCCGAGTAGGCGCTCCGCGAATCCTCGGTAGTCCGCTTCTGACGGCCCTCCTCAAAGCCGTCGAAGTCAGTTGCCATGCTTCCTCCTTCAGCAATGCTCCATCAGCAGAGGGGGTAGGCAACGCGGGGTCAACGTATCGTGGCGAACGACATCGTTGATCTAACGAACATCGACTCCAGATCCGTTGTGCTCGCTCTCTGTCATGTGAAGCGTTCGCTCGACTCCGGTAGTGATTGCCCTCATGGCCTGCGCTACCGAGGAAGAAGCAGAAGCATGGCCGAGCACAACCGGGTTCCCTGTGTCCCCTGCCCAGCGTACTGCCGGATCGATTGGAATAGCCCCGAGGAAATCAACGCCCTGCCGAGTTGCTTCGCGCTTCCCGCCTCCGACTCCGAACAGCTCTATCTCCCCACCGCAGTGCGGGCAGATGAGACCCGACATGTTCTCGACAAGCCCGATCGCGGGGATCTCGAGCTTCTTGGCGAAGTTGATTGCCCGACGCGCATCAAGCAGCGCGACCTCCTGCGGAGTCGTCACGACGATCGCCAGTTGCGGAGAAGCCTTCTGCGCGATCGTGAGAACCTCATCTCCCGTCCCAGGAGGCAGATCGATGACCAGGACGTCGAGATCTCCCCAGTCCGTTTCATCAAGCAGTTGCTCGAGCGCCTTGGATCGTAGTGGTCCTCGCCAAATCACTGGAGCGTCAGGCGGTAGCATCGATGCAAGCGAGACGATCTTCACGCCTGCTCGCTCATGGGGTAGCAGACGGTTCCCCTCGTGCCGAGGAGGCTCGTCGATTCCGGTCATCTGAGGGACGTTCGGTCCTGTGATGTCCGCATCGAGCAAGCCCACCCGCATCGCCCGCTGGGCGAACACGTACGCAAGGTTCACCGCAACGGTTGTCTTGCCGACGCCCCCTTTGCCGCTGAACACGACGATTCGGTGGGCTATGCTTTCAGAAATCACTGGGTACCTCCACGAAGCGCTCGAAGATCTGCATCATCGCCTCGGCGGCAGCCCCCCGGTCATCCTCTACGACAGACCTTCCTGCGACCATCGCTTCCGTCACCCTCCGGTCAAACGGAATCTCGCCGAGGAAGGGAACGTCATTCTCAAGTGCAAACGCCCGGATTCTATTGGTCAAGTCCACGCTCAGATCGGCCTTGTTGATCACGAGGTACGAAGGAATGCGGAAGTGTTTCACGACACCCAGGATCCTCTCCAAATCGTGAAGGCCAGAGAGGCTGGGCTCAGTGACGAGAATCACCGCGTTGGCCCCGCTTGCCGAGGCGATCACCGGGCATCCGATTCCGGGAGCACCGTCGATGACCAGTTTCTCAAGCCTCAGCTCTTCGCCGAGCGCATGCGCCTTCTGCTTGACTTGCATGACGAGCTTGCCCGAGGTCTCCTCGCCGGGATCAAGCTCCGCACTCACGAGGGGTCCCAGCCGGGTCTTTGCCGTCATCCAGTGACCAGTGACCCGCGGGGAGAGCGTGATCGCATCAACCGGGCAGACGAACGCGCATGCTCCACACCCCTCACAGAGGTACTCGTCGATCCGCAGGTCGTCGCCGATCGCGTGAAAGCGGCAGACCTCCTTGCACTTGCCGCAATCGGTGCAGCGCTCCTGGTCCTTGAGCGCCCCTTTCGCTCCCTCGTAATCCCCCTCGGAAATCACGGATGGGTCTAGGAGAAGATGCAGATTCGCGGCATCGACGTCGCAGTCAGCGAGGACCTTTTCTTTCGCGAGGACTGCGAACGCACCAGCAAGCGAGGTCTTGCCCGTCCCACCTTTGCCGGAAAGGAAGAGGATGCTGTTCATGAGACGACCTCCAGGATCTGGCTGTAGAGCGTCCGATAGCGCGTCCTCCACGATGGTGTTGCGTCTACGAGCGGCGTGCCTTCTGCGTACAGAGAGGCAATCCCGCGATCGAATGGGATCTTGAGTAGAACAGGAATGCTCTCTTCCCGGCAGTATCGCTCAACCTGATCATCGCCGATGCCGTCCCGGTTGATCACCACAGCCGTGGGGATTCCTAGAACGCGAGCAACACCGACCGCAGCCTTGAGGTCATGCAGGCCAAACGGAGTCGGTTCCGTGACGAGGAGAGCAAGATCGGTATCGTGAAGCGCAGCAATCGTCGGGCACCCGGTTCCAGGTGGCGCGTCCATGATCACAACATGATCCGAGCTGATCTCCTTCTTGAGCTCATGGATGATCGGCGTGGCCATCGCCTCTCCGACGTTCAAGACACCTTGCGCAAACGGGAATCCTCTGGACGTGCCGGACTCAACCACGCCGAGTTCATGCGAAACTTCGTGGATTGCACCAGTCGGGCAGACCATCCGACACAAGCCGCAGCCGTGACACAGCTCATCGTAGACCAACACCTTCTCTCCGATGACGGCAATCGCATTGAACTCACAGGCCACGGCACATGCTCCGCAGGAATCGCACAGCTCCATCTCGACTCGTGGGAGAAGCTTCTCAACCGACCGAGTCGCCTCAATGCGCGGCTTGAGAAAGATGTGGGCGTTTGGCTCCTCGACGTCGCAATCGAGGAACTGAATCGGTTGCTGATCGAACAGGGAAAGCGCAAGGTTGACGGCGACGGTCGTTTTACCCGTCCCGCCCTTCCCGCTGGCAATGGTGATTCGCATCAGCCGTGATCATGGAACTCGTGCTTGGTACACGCATCACCCTCGGCAGCCTTCGTAAGGCCGCCTTCCTTCCAGGACTCGATTGCCTGGCGCGCTGTCCCCGAGATGCCCGTACACACTTCAATTCCACGTTCGCTGAGCATCTGGATCGCGCGACGGCCGAGCCCGCTGCATAGGAGCACATCGATGCCCAGGTCTGCGAGAATCTGAGCTGGATACCCGGCCCCGCCCATGTGCTCGGACGAGTTGTCCACGATCTCGACTGCCTCGGTGTCTGGGTCGAACATTGTGTAGGTCGGAACCCGGCCGAAGTGCTCACCAACCAGGTCGTCCAGACCACCAGCTCCGTTTGTCGGTACACAGACCTTGGTCATCGTCTTCCTCCATGTCCGGGGCGCGTGGGCACATTCGTCTGGGAAAGGAGACCCGCCTCGTAGTCCGCCAGCGCCTTCCTAGACGTTCCACTCGCTCCCGTGTAGATCTCGATCCCTGCAGCCGAGAGGCCTTGAAAAGCATTCGGCCCTACGTTGCCGGTGATCAGTACCTGAGCTCCCTGCTCAGCAAGAAGTTGCGCCGCTTGGACGCCGGCTCCGTGTGCCCCAGGAGAGTTCTCCACTGCCTTCGTCGCTTGCGTCTCGGAATCGACAAACAGGAAGTAGCGTGCACGGCCGAAGGTCTGATCGACCGATGCATCCAGATCCCGCCCGGTTGCAGTGATACAGATGTTCATTGCTTCACCCTTTCGCGCGCATCACCAATACTCCCTCCCGGCTGCGGCACACAAGAAATCAGCGTTGCTGCCCAGCTGCCAGCCGGGAGACCCTGTCCTACTCGTCCGTCGCTTGCAGCCGTTCGCGTATCTGGGCGAGATGCTCCTCTATCGCACTGAGCTGCTGTCGTAGCTCGCCTCGCTCCTCGGCTGTAGTCACGGGCTCACCGTATCCCACCGAAGGGCCGTACGTGGGTTCCGGGGACCCTCCATACGCGAAGCGACCCAAGCCGAATCCTCTACCCCGGCCGTACCCTCCCGGCGCGAAGCCTCCGCGGCCAAACCGAGGGGCAAACCACCGCCGCACACCGAACGTTCGTCCGGCACCCGTGGGACTGCAGAGTCCCCTACCGCCACCGGTCATTGCTCCCATTCCTCTTGGCCCTGTTCCGTCGTATCCGGGCATAACGCACCTCCTGGACGAACCTCCTGGAGTTGGGCGCCTCTAGATGCCAAGGCACCCGAGGTGGGTCCGAGCGATGTTATAGACATATGCACAAAATATCAAGGACGGCCCCTCCTTTGCCTCTGCGGACCATCCTGCCTATACTCGAAGCATGCCACGCCCGAAGAAACCACGCTACTGCCGCAGATTTGGGAGCTTCAACCTCTTCAAGCCAGCGGGCATCCCCCTCTCGCAGACGGAGATCGTCGAGGTGGGTCTTGATGAGCTAGAAGCACTGGCGCTGTGCGACTTTGAGGGTTTGCATCAGGAACAGGCTGCCGAGGCGATGGATGTTTCGAGAGGTACGGTCCAACGGTTACTGCAAACGGGGCGGCAGCGGGTGGTGGATGCCATCATCCACGGCAAGGCGCTCGCAATCCAGGAATCTGAGCATGTGCACATACGGCCCTCGCGTCCCACTGGACGAGGTCGAGGTTGGAGACGCGGACGGCACGAGACACTTCAGGACCTCCGAGAGGATGAAGGGACGGACACGCAGACGGACATATAGCATCTCCGGTCTGGATCCCAGAGCCTGTTCGTTGCCTCAAACGCATACCCAACGGCCAATGGATGCGTTCAGCAATCAGTTCCCCAGGGATGGCTAGTATGGCCGCGTTGAACACCTCTTCCAGGGCCGCTTCAAGGCGATCCTCGTCGAG
>JBARQW010000091.1:0-2779 GCA_049643905.1 Bipolaricaulia bacterium | reverse complement strand
CGATCTCCCCTCGAAGCGTCTCACTCGCTTCGACCATCAGCGAAGCCGGAGTACGCGTGGACACCAGGGTTGCCTGCTGGCCGGAGCTAGCGAGTCCCGCGAGTGCGAGAACCGCAAACAGTGTGCCCGTAGCTATCTTCCGAAGCATGGTTCGCCTCCCGGGACGGGTCCTCCTTGATCGTCCGTCCCAATCCCTGCTCGACCCATGTGAGGGCAAGGACGGACTGCTTGTCAAGCCGGTAGCCCGTCCTGAGCCGAAGAGAGCCGCCCTCACTCCCATCACAGCATGGATTGGTGGCAGTCTGGTAGGGGATCGCTAGTTCATGACGATCAGGACCGTATCCTCCAAGTCACCCGGCGGAGACAAAACGAGCGCGGCACCCGCTTCATCGTGCGGCTGCCGCTGAAGTAGCCAGTCATTGGACGCAGTATCCCAGGGCAGGGTTTGATCCTGCGTCCCTTTGGATGGAAGGAGGGGCGACGGACGCGCTTGACATTCGTACCCAAAGAGGGTACGAATGTACCCATGAAGGGTACAGATAGCACGCCATCCTCGTTGGGTACGCTCCTTCTTGGGAGAACCCGGCTCTCCATTCTGTCCCTGTTGCTCCTTCAGCCGGAGCGGAGGCTCTATCTCCGTCAGATCCTGCGAATGACGGGGGCGGGGCAGGGAGCAGTCCAGCGAGAACTGGCGAAGCTTGCGCACGCAGGGATCCTCACGAAGACGCGTGAAGCGAATCTCACCTACTACCAAGCGAACCAGATGGCTCCGGTGTTCAACGATCTCAAGGGGCTCGTCGAGAAGACGGCAGGAATCGCCGGCTTCCTCCGTACGGCCCTTCTCCCACTTGCAGACACCATCGAGCGCGCATTCCTGTTCGGGTCGATTGCACGAGGCGAAGAGCGAGCCGAGAGTGACATCGATCTCATGGTGATTGGCGATGCATCATTCCTCGAGGTTGTGACCGCGATCTCATCCTTGCAGGAGTCTTTGGGCCGTGAGATCAACCCCACAGTCTTCACACAGACCGAGTTCAGCCAACGGCTTGAGAGCGACGATCACTTCCTGGGGCGGTTGATGCGCGAGAACAGGGTGGATCTGATAGGAGGGGATCGTGAGCCTTGACGCTTGGCGTGACGCGAAGCTGATTGTCGAGCACGAAACCAGTCGACAGGAGATCTCTGAACTGCTAGCGATCGTGAAGACGGACCTGAACGATGCGCGCATACCGGCACTGAGCGCCGACCGACGGTTCGCCTGCTGCTACAACGCGCTCCTCACGGCTGCGCGAGCAGCTCTTCGGGCAACGGGACACAGGGTTCCAAAGGGAACCACGAGCCACCACTACTACGCCATTCAGTCGCTTCGGTTCACGGCGTTGCTTGACTCCGCGGCAGTGCAGCAGATTGAGAGCATGGGGAAGAAGAGAGCGATCGCTGAATACGTTCGTGTCGGCGAAGTCTCCCAATCCATGGCCGAGGACGCACTGAACTTCGCCGAGACCCGCTGCCGTCAGATCGCGGACTGGATCGCGGAAACGCATCCCGACTTGCTGCCGGGCTAGGCCGCAGGGCAAGCCAATAGGGTGTGTGTCCCCCGATTCATCCCCACTGCAAGAGGCTCCTAGCTCACATCGACTCCCAGCGGAATCGCTCTATACTGTCCATTGGAGGTCATCATGAAGCGTGTGAGACGATTCGTTGCGCTACTGATCGCCGGTCTTGTCTTGGTTCCGCTTGTCCTCGCGGGACAGCCCGGGCTGGATCCGTGCACAACGACCGAGTTCTTCACCGCGTCGCCCATTGACCTATGGAACATCAGTTTCATTCGCCCACTGGGCGGACTGAATCCGCCAGGACACGTCTTTCCGACCGATCACATCTACCTTTACATGCATCAGGACTCAGACGGAACTCCGATTGTCGTTCCCTTCTACTCGCCGGGAGACTTGACCGTGACCTCCGTCTCAGCAAGCCAGCACGTGACGGCCGGGTTCACCGACTTCACCCTCGATCTGTCCCCGTGCGAGGACGTCATCGTCCGGTTCATGCACATCAGCTCACTCGATCCAGATGTTTTCGGCGACACGTCTTCGTTCGAGGGCTGGGATCTCTCCAACGAGTACGCGACCGGCGGCGAGACGTATCGACAGTGGCGGAAGGACACGTCGATTGAGCTCTCCGCCGGCCAAGAGCTGGGGACCGTCGGTGGCCGCAGAGGATCGTACGCGCTGGACTTCGGCATCTACGATCTGCGAAAGACCGCGGAGAACGTCGCGAACCCCGAGCGCTGGGCACAGTCATGGGTCATGCACGCGTTCTGCCCCTTCGACTACTACGAGCGAGGCGACGTGCTCGACGGACTATTGAGCCTGAACCAACGAGACGTGTGGTTCGGTGACGCTGACCCATGCGCGACCGTCTTCCAGGATCTGCCCGGTACGGCACAGGGATGCTGGATTCTGGAAGGGATCGAATGGCCACACCCGGAGGATCCGCACCTGTCCCTCGTCTATTCGAGTACACGGCCCAACCAGGCGATCATTTCAGTCGGCACATCGATCCCCGGACTCGGAAGCGGTCTGTACGAGTTCACGCCACTGAGTTCAGGCAAGACAAACCGCGCGTTCGAGGAGATCACCGCCGACGGTGTCATCTACACCTTCCGGATTTCGCGATACGACGGCGTCATCATCGTCACCATGCCCGACGCCGAAACCCTCTGGATCGAGGCGTTCCCGGATGTCAGTTCGTGCTGCGACATCTGGACCTTCACGGA
>JBARQW010000090.1:0-4439 GCA_049643905.1 Bipolaricaulia bacterium | reverse complement strand
CTGTATCGATGTCGCAGGCGACGGCGGCGTAGGGGATTGGGAGATCCTCGATCTGGACGTCTCCGAGCAAGTCGGCCAGCATCTTGCGGAGTTCGCTGCCCGAGCTGAGACCGGCGCGGGGGAACGTGGGGAGGAACCCACGGAAGATTCGGTGAACGTCCGTTGCGAGCCACTCCCGCTCGACCTGTTCGACCGGAATCCCGACGGCGTGGGCCGCGCCGATGAGCGATCCGATGCTCGAACCGGCAATCGCGGAGACGGAGATTCCCTCCCGCTCGAGAACCTTCAACACGCCGGTATGGGCCGCACCGCGGGCCCCGCCGGAGCCGAGGGCCAGCCCGATCTTCAGCTCGCCTGAGGTGGTAATCTCTCCCGGAGTCATCGTGTCCCCATGCTAGCAGACCGATCCGCTCCCGGCCATCGCGCGACGGAATCTCGGGCGCCGCAGCGGTTTGCGAATCCGGACGGGACACTCCACCATTCCGTCCTGAGGGGTGGGCAATGGGCCACGCGCATCACGGACACCGTCACGGATCGTCGTCGGAACGTCGAATCAGCACGGCGTTCTTCCTGAATCTCGCATTCACGCTGCTAGAGATCGCCGGGGGCCTGTGGACGAACAGCATGGCCATCCTGTCGGACGCGCTCCACGACCTCGGAGACAGCATTGCGCTCGGGCTGACGTGGCGTTTCGCTCGGATCTCGAAGCGGACGGGCGACGAGGTGTTCACGTTTGGCTATCGGCGCTTCTCGCTCCTCGGCGCGCTCGTGATGTCGATCGTGCTGTTTGCCGGCGGCGTGGTCGTCCTGTTCGAGGCCATTCCGAGGATTCTCTCGCCGCAGGCGACGAACGCGCCCGGGATGTTCGCGCTCGCCATCGTCGGCGTGCTGGTTAACGGAATCGCGGCGCTACGGATGCGCGGCGGCCGATCGGTCGGCGAGCGGATCGTCACTTGGCATTTCGTTGAAGACGTCCTGGGCTGGGTCGCCGTCCTCATTGCCAGCGTCGTGATGTGGTTCCGTGATGTGCCGATTCTCGATCCGATCCTGTCGGTCGCGATCACGGCCTACGTACTCTGGAACGTCGGCAAGCGCCTCAAGGAGACGCTGACGATCCTCCTACAAGGCGTGCCGACGGATATCGACATCGAGCACGTCGAGGACGTCATCCGACGGACCCCTGGGGTGTGTGACGTGCACCACACGCACATCTGGACCCAGGACGGAGAACACCACGTCCTGACGGCCCACATCGTGGTCGACAACGCGGATTCCTACGAAGACGTCGCTGCGGTACGGCGAGCGATCAAGGACGATCTTCGCGGCTTCGGCATCCGACACGCGACGATCGAGGTCGAGGCCGACGACGGGTCAAGGTGCCCCGATGAGAACGGGGAGTGCCGAACCTGCTGACGGATACTTCAGGGAATGGAGGCACGATGAGCGAGCGCGGTGATGTACAGCCGGGAGCCGTGGCCGTCGTCCGCTGCGACGGCTACAGCGTGGACAGGGTGCGATCCGCCGTGCACCGAGGCATCGACTTGCTCGGGGGTACGGCGCGCTTTGCGCGCCGCGGCGAGCGGATCCTCCTAAAGCCGAATCTCCTTGTCCCGCGTGCTCCCGAGCGTGCGGTGACCACGCATCCGAGCGTCTTCCGCGCCGTCGCCGAGACCTTCAAAGAGGCCGGCGCGGTCCTGAGCTACGGCGATTCGCCCGGGTTCGGTTCGACGGTCTTGGCGGCGCGCCGTGCCGGGCTGACGCAGGTCGCCGAAGAGCTTGGCGTGTCTCTCGCCGACTTCGGGACATCGGAGCAGATCTCGTTCCCCGACGGTCGGCTGATCAAGCAGTTCACGTTCGCGAAGGGCGCCCTCGACGCCGACGGGATCGTCTCACTGCCCAAACTGAAGACGCACGGTCTGACGCGGATCACGGGCGCGATCAAGAACCAGTTCGGCTGCATTGTCGGGGCGCTCAAGCCAGAGTTTCACGCGCGCCTCCCCAACGCCGACCTCTTCTCCCAGATGCTCGTCGACCTCAACCGGTGTCTCCGACCGCGGCTGTTCGTGACGGACGGAGTCGTCGCCATGGAAGGGAACGGGCCGCAGAGCGGCCGGACGCGCCCGATGAACGTTCTCCTGTTCTCGGACGATCCAGTCGCATCCGACGCGACCGTCTGCCGGATGATCGGCCTCGACGTCGCGCTCGTCCTCCCGCTGGTCTACGGCGAGGCGTTCGGGCTCGGCCGAACAACCGGGATGCAGCTCCTCGGCGATCCGATCGAGGACTTCGTCCTCGAGGACTTCGACGTCAACCGAAGCCCGCGATCGACGACCGACGCCCCCGGCCGTGTCAGCCGACTTGCGAGACGCTGGGTCGTGCCTCGTCCCGTGATCCGCGCCGAGCGATGCACGCGTTGCGGAACGTGCGTCGAGGTCTGTCCGGTCACGCCGAAGGCCGTGCGGTTTTCGGACGACGCGCGCCTCTGTGCGCCGGAGCACGACTACAGACGCTGCATCCGCTGCTATTGTTGCCAGGAGATGTGTCCGGAACAGGCGATCGAAGTCGACGTTCCGTGGCTCGGGCGGTTCGTCCGCCGCTAGCCTGCTTGCGGGCAGACGCTAGACCTTCCTGAAGATTCCGTGGAGCTGCGCCCCGAGGAGGAAGGCCTTCTTCTCGTGTGCCTGTTCCTCTCGTAGGCCGACGGACGAGAGCAGCCCACGGATCTTGTCCGGCCTCATCCCGTGTGCTTCTCTCGTCGGCTCCCGCAGGAAGAGGCGGCCGCCCGGTTTGAGGAGCTCTTCGATCCTCGCGAGCGTCGTCGGTCGATCGGCCGCCGGGATGTCGTGCAGCACGTAGTGGAAGAGGGCGGCATCCAACGATTCTGGAGAGATATCGGCCGAGAGCACGTCGCCGACGAAGAGCGCGACGTTGCGCACGCGGCGAAGCCGCCCCCGCGCATGCTCGACCCAGTAGGCTGACGGGTCGACGCCGATGACGCGACCATGCGGCAGCAGTCTGGCGAGATGACGCGTTACCGCGCCGCCCCCGCAACCGACTTCGAGCACCGTCTCGTCGCCTTGGAGCCCGAGCCCCTTCAGATACGGGGCGATCAGCGGGCCGGACAGATTCCACTCGATGCGGAATGCGATCTTCTCAAGACGCGTGGGACTCTCGAAACTCATTTCGGCTGATCCTATCCGCGTCTCGTTCGGAGCGCCACGCCGGGCCAGAGGGGGCGCTCGCAGGAGTCAGGTATACTCCGGCCGTCGCACATTCAGCGTGTACAGGTGAAGGAAGATCATGCCCACAACGAACATCTCGCTGGAGCAGGCACGGCGGCTCGCTGTCCGCGTGCAGCTGCTCGACGGCCGATCAGATCTTCCTCCCGGCAAAGAGGGCGTCGCGCAGGCGATCGAGCGGCTCGGCTACGTTCAGATCGACACCATTGCCGTGGTCGAGCGCGCCCATCATCAAACGCTGCGGGCTCGAGCAGAGGATTACGCCCCCGCGATGCTCCATGATCTTCTCTCCGTCGATCGCCGCGTCTTCGAGTACTGGGGGCATGCCGCCTCCTATCTCCCGATGGCCGACTACCGCTACTACTTGCCCAGGATGCGGTGCTCCCCGACAAGCGCGCGCGGGAAAGCGTGGATGGCGGAAAACGGCGATATCGCTGAGCACGTCTTGGAGAGGATCCGGAAGGAGGGCCCCCTCGCCTCCAAGGACTTCGAAGCGCCCGAAGGGCGGAAGGGGGGCACGTGGTGGGACTGGAAGCCGTCGAAGATGGCGCTCGAGATGCTGCTCACGCGGGGCAAGCTGATGATTGCGGAACGGCGGAACTTCCAGCGCGTCTACGACCTGGCCGAGCGCATTCTTCCGGAAAGCGTCGACACGACGGCGCCCGACGAAGCGGACGTCGCACGGTTTCTCATCCGCCGAGCGCTCCGAGGCTACGGAATCGCCCGCGAGCGGGAGATCCGCGAACACATCCACGGTGGGAATCGGGCAGAGCTTGCGGCGGCGCTCGTTTCCCTGACGGAAGAGGGCGAGATCGTCCGCGTTTCGGTCGAGAGCCTCGACGAGCATGCCCTGTTCGCGCTGCCCGAGGCGCTCGATCGGGAACATGAGGAGCCGGGGGAGCCTCGTTGTGTGCTTCTCTGTCCGTTCGACAACCTGATCATCCAGCGGGAGCGGACGAAGTGGCTGTTCGACTTCGACTACTCCCTCGAGTGCTACGTCCCGGCCCCGAAGCGGGTGCACGGCTACTTCGTTTTTCCGATCCTCTTTGGCAATTCCCTCATCGGGAGGCTCGATCCCAAGGCCGACCGGAAGTCCAAGACGCTCGTCGTTCGGGCGCTCCGATTCGAGCCTGCCTTCGATCAGTTCGACGAGCTGTTCCTGCCGTTGGCAAGAGCGCTCGTTGCCTTTGCGCGCTTCAA
>JBARQW010000089.1:0-3503 GCA_049643905.1 Bipolaricaulia bacterium | reverse complement strand
CCGTTCAGCTTCGGCATGTGGTGCATGATGAAACGCCTGTCGAACCCGATCGAGCTTCCGCACAGGGGAGCCTTTCCCCGCAAGCAGTGCTTCCGTACGAACGTGAAGGTCTCGGCCTCCGCCTGGGTTAGAGTGACCTTCGAGCTCCGTGAAGCCGCGGTGAGGCCGGAGCCGCCGTGTTGCGCAACGCACCACGGGTCCATCTCTTTCAGTACAGCATCGCTCTGATGGATGACGAGATCGGGTCCCTCTTCGACAACAACGAGATCCTTGTCGGTGATGATCGTGGCGATCTCCAGAATGCTGCAGGTCCGATCGTCGATCCCGGTTGTCTCGAGGTCGAGCCAAACGAGGGTAAGTGGGTCTTTGGCCATGGAACTCCTTTCCAGATCCTGACTAGAGTACAGCGGAACTGCATCCGGATAAAGGAGTGCAGTGACCAAGCAACGCCGAACGATGCTCGCTTGTCCAGGTTTCGCTACTTTCTCTCCCCAAGAGGAAGGATGGTGCGACCGTGCGTGGTGTTGATCAGAATGGCGGCCGAGCAATACCAGGCGATCAGCGCACAGAGGATCCCCTCGTAGCCCGCAATCGTGTGAACGACAGGCACGAACTCGCCGATGGCAAGCAGGAAGAACAGGATGGTCAGCGTGATGAAGATCCACGTGATCCCCCGCGGCAACTTGAGTGAAGCGATCGTCGCGTATCCCGTGAACAGACCCCACGCAATGAGCACAACGGCGATCCCCGCCGGCGTCACGTCGACGAACGCCTGAACACCCGCGAGGCGAAGGAAGAAGAAAATCGCGAGTCCCATCCAGAATGCACCGAACGACGAGAAGCACGTCGCGCCGAACGTGTCGCCGCGACGAACGTCCCACATCCCGGCGGCGAACTGCGCGATCCCGCCATAGAACATGGCGACCGGCATGACGATGCCGAGGGTCGACGCGTCGACCAGACCTGCGTTAACAATGTTCAGGATGAACGTTGAGAGAGCGAAGCCTCCCAACCCCAGCGCACCGACGTTGGCCAATTCCCTCTTCTGCTCGCTCATCGTTTCCCTCTCCTCACGACAACCGCCGATCGCCCTTCCGAGTGATCGGCGCGCGCTCTTCGCGATCCGGTTGGATCATAGGTCAATCCGCGAATCCGGCCGCAGAGTCCTGCCGGCCTGTCTTCCGAAGCGGGCGAAGTCTAGCCGACGTGACGTTCCGGCGCAACGGGAAAACTCATCCTCAAGAAAGGAGGGCAACGCTTTGCGCGCTTGCCCTAGGGTTCTCCTGGTGGGATCGGGTTGCAGTGGTATGTTCCGGAATCCTCTGCGTAATCGGCCTCGAGCATCTTCTGGCCCGACACGACGTGCTCCTGGAGATTCCGACTCATGTCGAATCGCCGCTTCTCGAGGATCCGGATCATCCGCATGTTGCTCGGAAGGAACTCGGCAACGACGCGCGGGACGCCCCAGCTGTGCGCCAACTGAAGGCAGATGTCGGTGAACGCGCTGCCAAGACCTTTGTTCTGCCACGGGTCGGCGACCAGCACGGCGTACTCGGCGGTCGTGTGTGTCGGATCCGTGATCAGCTGTGCGATCCCGATGATCGTCGGGAAGTTGCCGTGGTGAATCTCGCCGACGATCGTCCGTTCACACCGCAGATCAGGCTTGCAGAGCTCGGAGGCAAGCCTGTCGGGAGACTCGGTGACGACGCGCTCGTAGCGCGAGTAGAGGCTCTCCTGACTACAGGCAGCGAGCATCGTGCTGCACGCCGAGCAGTCGATCGCCGCGATCGAGCGAATGAGCACCTCGATTCCGTCCTGTAAGCGGCAGCGCTGCTCGAGAGAAGTTCCGGCAAGGACGCTGGGAATCGATGCCGCGGAATCCGGCGGTCGGTTGCCGCCACGTGTCCTGGCCTCAGGCTTCTCTGGGGAGTCGGGCATCTCTTGTGCCATCGCACCTCGCGTCATGTGAAAGGGAAACGATAGCACACCTCAACGGAGGGCGGCAAGCGCCGGCAGCCTCGATTCGCTAGGATCTTCTCGCCGGAGGTGGCGCGGATTGTCGGAATCGGGCACGACGCTTCAGCTGATCTACCACGTTGGACTCGAAGGACTCGGCCGCCGTCGGTTGGCCGAGTCAACGGGGCTATCGGAGATGACTGTCCGACTCGAATTGGAGCGCCTGCGCGAGCGTGGGTACGTCGATCTCAAGCGTGCGGGGCCGGAACTGACGAACCAAGGACGACACCACTTCGCGCCAGTCTTCGAGCGGATCGGCGCCGTCCAGGCGCTTGAGCTGACGACGCTTCGCCTGGACGCAGTCGCGCTCGCTGCGTATTCCTTCCTCAAGGAGTCTCCGCCGGCTTGGGCCATCCGCGACGTCGCGATTCGCGAGGGAGCGACCGGACTCGTGCTGCTGCAGTACAGCGAAAGCGGGTGGTCTTTCACTCACGACGACGAGCCAGTCCGGCTGCGCAACGCGCACGACGCACTGACGATCGAGACGGCCTTTCCGGACCCGGCGTGCGAAGACGGTTTGATCATTGCCTCCGCGCCGGACAGGCGACTGGCCGGTCTTGGGCTCTGGGGCGCGATAGGCGGCGTCCTGTTCGATCTCCCGCGGCGCTGACCGATTGACCCCGCGATGTGCGTATCGTACCATGGCCCGGCTCTGGTGGGATAGAACATCCCACTAACTGGAGGGATCACCCGATGGGAAGAATCGCACTCGCTGTTGCCCTGCTGAGCGTCCTCGCATTCACGGTCCCGTGCCTCGCGATGGCCGTTGGCTTTCCGGTCATCGTCGTTGACGATCGAGGGGTAGAGATCACCGTCGAGAGCAGACCGGAGCGGATCGTCGCCGTCAACGCGCTCTATGCTGAGATCGTCGTCGACCTCGGAGCTCTCGATCGGTTGATTGCCGTCGCCGACTCACCCGACAACCCCGAAGTCACATCAGGGCTCCCGAGTGTTGGCCTGGCCGTTGCTCCCAACGTCGAGCTGATCGTCGGACTCGAGCCGGATCTCGTTCTCGGTGCGAACGATTGGGGCGGAGAGCGACCGGCGCTCGAAGCGGCCGGGATCACCGTCCTCACCACGCCGTGGCTGGCAAGCGTGCCCGACATCTTCGCAGCGATCGAAACGATCGCCGCTGCCATCGGCAGCGATGCCGAGGGGGCGGCATTCATCGGGCGGATCGCGCGGGAGATCGTGGGCGCCGAGGCACTGGTTCTCGGCCTGCCGAAAGTGACCGCAGCTTTCCTCTATGCAGGATCTCCCGGCGATCTACCCTTCGCCTCCGGCGCGGAGGCGATCGAGAGCGAGCTGATCCTGAGAGCCGGTGGGGCGAATGTCTTCGCAGACATCGAGAGCGCGCAAGTCAGTTTCGAGTCGATCCTGGAGAAGGATCCGGACGTCATCTTCACCGCGCCGTCTCAGGTCGCGAACCTGACCGGACACCCGTTCCTTCAGGGAGTCTCGGCCGTCCGCAACGGGCGCGTCGTCGG